>JAEXKM010000424.1 GCA_023445705.1 Pseudomonadota bacterium | reverse complement strand
CTCAGTCATCCCTGGCCCAGGCGCTGATGGCTGGCGGCGACGCCGCCGGCGCCGTGCGGGCCGCCGGGCTGGCCGCGGCGCTGTCGCCGGACGACCAGTTCACCCTGGCCCTGCAGGCGACCACCTGGCGGCTGGCCGGCGACCGGCGCTACCGCCAGGCCTATGACTACGACCGCCTCGTCGCCGCCTACGACCTGTTCGATCCCGATCAGCGCGACGGGCGCGAGTTCTTGGAAGCGCTTCGCGGCGCCCTGATGCGGCTCCACGGCTTCGCCACTCATCCGTTCGGCCAGTCGGTCCGGGCAGGCGGCCAGGCGACCCTGCGCCTGGACGGCGGACACGAGGCGCCCATCGAACATCTGCTGCAACGCTTCCGCGAGGCGGTGAACCGCCGGGCGGCCGAACTGCCCGCGGGCGAGGGCGCTTTCGAGCGGCGCAACACCGGCAAGGCGGAGATCACCGGCGCCTGGTCGGTGCGGCTCGGCTCGTCGGGCCATCACACCAATCACGTCCACCCGCGAGGATGGCTGTCCTCGGCCTTCTACGTCTCTCTGCCTTCGGTGGTGGGCGACAGCGACCAGCGCGCGGGCTGGATCAAGTTCGGCGAGCCGGCCCTGCGGACCTCGCCGAGCCTTGGGCCGGAGCATTTCGTCCAGCCCCGGCCCGGCCGGCTGGTGCTTTTCCCGTCCTACATGTGGCACGGCACCGTGCCATTCGTGTCGGACGAAGACCGTCTGACCGTGGCGTTCGACGCCGTTCCCGCCTGATCTAGGCCTGCCTGATTTCAGTGCGGCAGGAACAGGACGTAGCTGACGCCGGGGCCTTGGCCCTCGGTCATCAGGCCGCCTGACTGGCGGGCGAAGCTTTCCACCAGCTTGCGGCCCATGCCTTCGCTTTTCATCATGGGGATCGCCGGCATGCCGACGCCGTCGTCGGCCACGGTGAGCTCGCAGCCCGCCGGGCGGTCTTCCAGGGCGACGAGGATCCGGCCCTGGCGAGCGTCGGGGAAGGCGTACTTGGCCGCGTTCGTCACCAGCTCGTTGACCACCAGCCCCACGGCGACGGCGCGGTCGCGGGTGACCGAGCAGGGGTCGGCGCGGCAATCGAGCCGCACCTGGCCGCTGAGCAGCAGGCTGTCCGACAGGCTGGCGCAAAGGTCGTGGAGATAGGCTCCAAGGTCGATCGCCTCGGCGGCGTCCTCAGGCGAGTAGAGAAAGGCGTGGGCCTGCGCCATCGAGTGCACGCGCCGCAGGGCGTCTGCCAGGGCGCTCTCAGTCTGGCTGTCCTTGGCGCGCCGACGCTGCATGTCCAGCAGGCTTTCGACCATCTGGAAATTGTTCTTCACGCGATGGTTCAGCTCCTTGAGCAGAAGCTCTCGCACGTCGAGCTTGGCCGCCCGCTCGGTCTGGGCCAGCTCATAGGCGTGGCGGAACGCCTGGGCCACGGCGATGACGACCATCCCGCTCAGGCCGTTGAGCAGCAGGGTGGCGATCTCGATGCCATCCAGGGGGCCGAACCGCGACGGGGACAGCACCATGTACCAGACGCCGAGCATCATGATCGTCAGGGCGATCAGGCCGGAGCGCCAGCCGGCCAGCAGGGTGGCCAGCAGCACCAGGGGGAAGAAGAAGAGATAGGGGGGCGTGCCTGGGATCAGCAGGTCGACGATCAGGCGCAGAAGACCCGAAACGGCGGCGCAGAGGCCCGCGCAAATCCACTCCGTCACCCAGGGGGGTACGTCCGGCTGCAGCCGCTTCCGCAGGTTGAGGTCGCCCAGCCCAAGCATCGGCGAGAAGAACGTACCGACATAGTCTTGCGGTCAAGGCTGAATGACACCCTTAGGGTGAATTTTTAGAAAAAACATCTTCGAGAGATTTTACTTTTCCACGCATCGGCTCCATGGCTTTGAACCCGAGCAACGCGCATATTCCTCCTGTGATCGCACACTTCCCCTTTCTGCAGACCGTGACGGAGCGGGACCGCCGTTGGCCGCGCCTGGTGGTGATGGTTGCGGCGACTCCGATCGCCATGGCGCTGCTCACCTTCGTCTTCGTCATCGCCCTGGGAGAGGTGACGGGCGGGCGCATGTTCGACGGCGTGGAAGGCGCGCCTCTCAAGCGTTCGGCCGAGTACGTTCTGCAACTCGGCGCGGGGTTGGGGGCCATGGCGCTCGCCGTGATGCTGGCCGCCCGCTATGTCTTCGCCCGGCCGATCGGCACCTGGATGACCGCGGCGCCCCACTTCCGTTGGACGCTGGTGTTCTGGGGGGCGGCCTCGACCGCGGTCGGCTTGGCCGCGCTCATGGCCCTCGACGCCATGCTGATCCACAACACCCAATACGAACTGCCGATCATGGACCCGACGGCCTCGCTCGGCCTGAAGACCGCCTATGTCGGGGCGGTGCTGGTCGGACTGCTAGTGGCCGCGACGGCGGAAGAGGCGGTGTTCCGTGGCTACCTGCTGCAGCAGACTGCGGCCTTCACCCGCAACACCTGGATGCTCATCGGGATCAATGCAGCGGTGTTCGCCTTGGCGCACCTGGAGTTTGATCCCGCCGCCCTGGTGGCCCGCGCCCTGGCCGGCGCGGTCTTCGCCTGGGCGGCCCTGCGGCTTGGCGGACTGGAGTTCGCCATCGGCGCCCATGTGGCGACCAACCTGATGATCGCGCTGCTGCAGGCGCCCATGCTGCCGGAGGACCCGCCCGCGGCGGGCGGGCTGGAGGACATGGTCAACGAGGTTTTGTTGGCTTTCTACATGGTCTGCATCGTCGAGCAGACGCGTAAGATGCCGAAGCTGATGGGCGCTATTTCTTCTCGAGCATCAACTGGCCTTCCTTCTTCAGGCGGCCTTTGATCTTCTCGGCCATCATGGCGAAGAAGGGCGGCAGGTCGACTTCCATACGCACTGCGTCCTCCAGCACGTCGAGGCGGCCGGCCACCGCCTGACCCACGACCTTGGCCGAGAATGAAAGCTGGTCGCCGTTCCAGGACTTGGCCAGCTTCACCCCCTCCCCGAATTGATGGGTCAGGCGCCCGACGCCGTCCTCGATCCGCTGCCGAGCCTCGGCGCGGCCAAGTTGGTGCGGGATGGTGACGACGATCGGCTTGGGCATGGGATGTTCCTCCGCGCCTATAACGGCCGGGCGGCGATAGCGCTCCCCTGAAGGCTTCCCTGGGTGGCGGTGTCCGGGACCTCGGACCGCGCCGCCACCAGGATCGACGCCACGAAGATGATGATCATGGCGACAGCGCCGAGCCAGGTGGCAATGCTGCCGCCAGGCGGCGTGCGGCTATCCATGCGGATGCTCCAGCAGTCGGCGAAGGGCCGGGGTGTCGCCGCCTTCGGGCCAATAGGCGCAATAGGTCAGCCATCCGTCGATCGGAATGCGCAGGACCCGAGGGGCGAAGGTCTCTGCGGCGGAGCAGCCGGCGATGGCCACGCCGAACCCCTCGGCGACCAGGGCGGCGACGTCGCGCCAGTCGCCGCTGTAGTGGATATGGGCCGGCGAGGCGCCCAGGTTCGCCAAGACGGTTCCGGTCCAGGCGCCGCAGGTGATGAGGGCGGCGCCGGCCAGGTCTGCGGGCTCGAGAGCAGGCCTTGTCGCCAGGGCATGGTCGGGACCGACATAGACGGCGAGCGGTTCGGACCAGAGCGGCGCCGAACGCCAACCTGGCCGCCGCTCGCCATAGGGCGCCACGATGGCGTCGAGGCCCTCGTCGCCTGCGGCATCGCAGATCCGCACCGCCAGCCCGGGGTTCAGGCGACGAAGCAGGCTGGGCGGGGTCAGTGGCGGCTCGGCGCCGAGGATCAGGGTGGCGCGCGGCGGGTAAGCTGGCGCGGGCGTCGCGTGGAGGATGGTCTCCATGACTAGGCCGCCTGCCGAAGGTCGAGGGTTCGGCGCGCGACCAGCACATCCCGGTGCGCGCCGGGCAGGCGTCGCACCACCTCAAAGCCGTGCAGGTGGAAGGCGTGGGCCAGGACGGCCCCGTCCGCCGGCTGGGTCTGGACGATGATCACGCCGCCTGGACGTACATGGGGCCCGCGGTCGAGCAGGTCGTTCAGCCAGCCGGCAGTGGCCGTATGGGCGGCCAGCAGGGCGTGAGCCTCTTCGCCGTGGGCGCGGCGGCCGGCGTGCAGGCAGCCGACATCGACATAGCCCCGGCGATGCAGCCACAGCAGGGCTGAGAGCGCGCCAGATCCGGTCACCCGGATGGCGCTGTCAGGGCCGAGGCCGGCCGCTTCTAGAAGTTGGGAAAGGCCGAGGGTCGGCCGGAGATCGCGCATTGATCGCCTCGTCTGGACGGCCGGCCTGGGCTTGGCCGGCGCGTCGCAGACTGGCCCCGATGGGCCTCAAGGATCGATGCGGAAGACGGCGCGCCGCATAAGCGCGCCATCAAGGTCGTCAGGCCGCTTCCTGGATGGCCGAGAGCTTCCAGGGCTCGCCCTGGCGGCGCACGAAGGTCCAGAGTTCGGTGGTTTCGGTCGGGCGGTCGTCTCCCTCGACCAGGGCGCCGCTCTCGCGGTTGACCAGGACGTCGCGGCTCGAATAGCGCATGGCCGCGGTGGCGAATTCGAGGTCGCCCTCGCGCCAGGCCTCGGCCACGTCGCCCTCAATCATCTGGACGTCGGTGACCTGGTTGCGCACGCCACGAGTGGCGTTCTGGCCGAGCTCTTCGGCCAGATAGCTCATGATCTCCGGGGTCGAGCGCTCGCGGATCGCGCCGTAGTCCTCGCGGCCAAAGGCTTCCTGGACCTCGCGCAGCAGGCGCTCGAAGGTCTCGCGGTCGGCGCCGGTGACGGCGAAGTCCTCGCCCAGATTGGCCGGCGTGTAGCTCGTCTGCGGGCTTGCCGGCTGCTCCACCTCGAAGGGCGAGCGGAAGCTGGTCGATCCGGCGTTGGGGCCCGCGCTGGGCGCGGCGGCCTGCGCCGGACGGCGGCGCGAGGCGAAGAAGCGGAAGGCCAGCATGGCGACGATGGCGACCAGGGCGACCTGCAGGAGCCCGCCCAGCATGCCGGCCATGCCGGCGCCGAAGCCATGGCCCAGCAGCAGGCCGATCAGGCCACCCAGCATCAGGCCGCGCACCAGCGGATTACCGAAGAGGCCCGGGCGGGGGGCGTTCGCAGGATTGGCCGCGTTAGGACGGGCCGGAGCACCGGCGGTCTGGCCCGGCTGGCGCTCGGTCATGGAGCGTTGCACCGGCGCGGTTTGGGTCGGAGCGGTCTTGGTCGGCGGGGCGGCCTGGTAGGTCCGGGCCCCACGGCTGCCGAAGCTGCCGCCGCGGCGAGCGTCGGCTTCCGAGGCGAGGGACAGGCCCAGCACCAGCGAAAGG
>JAEXKM010000395.1 GCA_023445705.1 Pseudomonadota bacterium | reverse complement strand
GCGCCAAGCCCGCACCCTCCAGGTGATCCATGAAACGCGCCCCTCGCAGCCGTCAACGCCATGATTTATATGCGAAATATCACGATTACGACAGCGAAATCAGCGACTTACTTGGAGAATGTGGGTTGATGTATGTTGGCCGAGAAATGCGACGCCCACTTCCCACCGCCGCCGAAGCCGCCGAAATCCTGGCGCGCAAGCGTACACGGCCGCAACATCGGCCGCCTCCGGTCGCGGGCCGTGGATTGACCAAGTATCTCAAGGAGCTGGACGAGAAATTCGGCCAGGGCCCCGGCGTGCTGCAGGCCCGTTGGCGCGAGATCGTCGGCGTCGACATCGCCAAGCGCACTGAGCCGGTGAAACTGACCAAGCCGCGGGGCGGCGGGCCCGGCAGCCTTGAGATCCGCGTCGCCGGCGCCTCGGCCGCGCTCATCCAGCACCAGGCCCCCGAAATCGTCGCGCGGGTGAACCTGTTTCTCGGCGAGGGCGCGGTGAACAAGCTGCGTATCGTCCAGGGGCCGCTGCGTCAGACGGCAGAGGCCAAGCCGGTCCGCAAACGGGCCGCTCCGCTGGACGCCGGTCAGGAGGCCGCACTCGCCAAGAGCCTGGCCGACGCCCCCGACGGCCCTTTGAAGGCCGCATTGCTGAGCTTGGGTCGCGGCGTGCTGCGCCGGAGCAACTTGACTTGAGACGCAGCGCCACGTTCCTGCCGCCGGGAATCGCGCTTTACTCTTTCATTCGGAATTCCGCAGAGGTGCAAATGCCGAACTTCAACCGTCGTCTTCTCGTCGTCGCAGCCCTGGGCGCGCTCGCCTTGGCCGGCTGCTCCAAGGGCGGCGGAACCGGCGCCGTCGATACCGCCGACATGACCCTGGGCGATCCCAACGCCAAGGTGAAGATGGTGGAATACGCCTCGCTGACCTGCAGCCACTGCGGCAAGTTCAACAACGAGGTCTTCCCGGAATTCAAGAAGAAGTACATCGACACCGGCAAGGTGCATTACACCTTCAAGGAATTCCTCACCCCGCCGAACGAAGTGGCCGCCGCCGGCTTCCTGGTCGCGCGCTGCGCCGGCAAGGACAAGTACTTCAACGTCACCGACGCCATCTTCCACGCCCAGCAGGAGATGTTCACCTCGGGCGACATGCGCGGCGTGTTGCTGCGCGTCGCGCAGTCGGCGGGCATGACCGAAGAGCAGTTCAACGCCTGCATCACCGACGAAGCGGCGCTGAAGGCCCTGAACGAACGCGTCGAAAAGGCCATCAAGGTCGACAAGGTCTCCGCCACCCCGACCTTCATGATCAACGGCAAGCAGGTCAACGAAGGCGAGATGACCCTCGCCCAGCTCGAAGCCGCCGTCGCCGAGGCCTCGAAGTAAGATCATGCGCAAACCGAACCGCCGCATCGCGATCGCCGCCCTGAGCGCCCTGGCGTTTGTCGGCGGTTCGGCCCTCGCCGCCCCGCTCGAGGGCGACATGACCATGGGCGACCCCAAGGCCAAGGTGCGGATGATCGAGTACGCCTCGCTCAGCTGCAGCCACTGCGCCCACTTCAACAACGAGGTCTTCGGGCCCTTCAAGAAGAAGTACATCGACACCGGCAAGGTCCACTACACCTTCCGGGAAATCCTGACGCCGCCTCAGGAACTGGCCGCCGCCGGCTTCCTGACGGCCCGCTGCGCCGGCAAGGACAAGTACTTCACCGTCGTCGACGCGATGTTCCACGGCTATGACGAGATGGCCAAGACCGGCGACGCCGGGTCCAACCTGCTCCGGGCCGGCAAGGCCGGCGGCCTGACCGAAGCCCAGATGCGGGCCTGCGTGAACGACAACGCGGCCCTTGACCAGCTTACCGCCCGGGTGGCGCGCAACGCCGCCGCCGACAACGTGACCGGCACGCCGACCTTCGTCTTCAACGGCAAGGTGGTGAAGGCCGGCCCGATGACCGCAGCCGAGCTCGACGCCGCGGTCGCCGAAGCCTCCAAGCGGTAGGAGGCGCCCCCGCCCGTGCACTTCCAGAGGCTCCGTCTCTCCGGCTTCAAGTCCTTCGTCGATCCGACCGAGTTCCGGATCGAGCCGGGAGTCACGGGCATCGTGGGACCGAACGGCTGCGGGAAATCGAACCTGCTGGAGGCGCTCCGCTGGGTAATGGGCGCCAACTCCGCCAAGGCCATGCGGGCCGGCGGAATGGACGAGGTGATCTTCGCCGGATCCGGTGCGCGGGCGTCGCGTAACCACGCCGAAGTCACCCTGACCATCGACAACAGCGACCGCCGCGCTCCGCCCGCCTTCAACGACGCCCCGGTGCTGGAAGTGGTGCGCCGCATCGATCGGGGCGCAGGCTCGACCTACAAGATCAATGGCCGGGAGGTACGGGCGCGGGACGTCCAGCTCCTCTTCGCCGACGCCTCGACCGGCTCGAATTCGCCCGCCCTGGTGCGACAGGGGCAGATCTCCGAGTTGATCGCGGCCAAGCCGCAGAACCGCCGCCTGATCCTGGAAGAGGCGGCCGGGGTTTCGGGCCTGCACTCCCGCCGGCATGAGGCCGAGCTGCGCCTGCGCGCGGCCGAGACCAACCTCGCCCGCCTGGACGACGTGTCGCGCGAGCTGGAAAGCGCCCTCAATCGCCTGAAGCGCGAGGCGCGGCAGGCCGAGCGATACAAGCGGCTGTCGGCCGAAATCCGCGCCCTGCAGGGCGCGGTCCTCTATGCCCGCTGGGCCGAGGCCCGCGACACCGCCGCGCGGCTGCGAGAAGAAGCCGCCGCCGCGGCGAGCGCCGTCGAGACCAGCGCGCGTGAAGCGGCCGCCAACACCACCCGCGCCGCCCAGGCCGAGGAAGCCATCAAGCCGCTGCGCGAGGCCGAAACCATCGCCGCTGCGATTCTGCACCGCCTGGCCATCGACAAGGACCGGCTGGAGCGCGAGGGCGAAGCCCTGGCCGCCGAGGTCGAGCGGCTGACTTTGGACCTCGCCCGCATCGACACCGACCGGGCGCGCGAGACCCAGATCGTCGAGGACGCCGACGTCGCCCTCAAGCGGATGTCCGAAGACCTCGAAGCGCTCGAAGCGGCGATCGCGGCCGCCCCCGAACGCGTTCCCGAACTGGAAGCCGCCGCCAAGGCCGCGGAGGCGGCGCGGATAGACGCCGACAAGGCCGTCGAAGAACTGGCTGCTCAGGTGGCTGCGGACGAAGCCCGGCGGCGCGCAGGCGCGGCCCGGGTCGACGAAGCCCAGAACCGGGTGGCCCGCACCCGCCGCGCGCTCGACCAGGCCAAGACCGAGCGCGCGCAACTCGGCCCCGCCGTGACCCCACAGATCGAGGCCGCCCGGACCGAACTGGAGCGCGCTGAAGCTGCGCTCGCCGGCGTGCGCGCGGCGCTCGAGGCGGCCGAGGACGAGCGCGGAAAGGCGAGCGCGGCCGAGGCCGAAGCGCGCGAAGCCTCGCGCAAGCAGGACGAGGTGCTTGGGCGGCTGACCGCTGAAGCCAGGGCCCTGGCGCAGATCGTCGCCCAGCAACGCCGGTCGGGCTTTGCGCCCGCGCTGGACTCGCTGGTCCCCTCACGCGGCTACGAACGGGCGCTGGCGGCGGCGCTGGGTGATGATCTCGACGCGGCTTTGGACGCCAAGGCCCCCGCGTTCTGGGGCGGCGCCGAGGAGTCGGTGGTCGACTGGCCCGAGGGCGCCGAACCCCTGGCTCCTAGGGTGAAAGCGCCGCCGGCCCTGGCCGCGCGGCTCGCTCACATCGCCGTGGCGGCCCGCGAGGACGGCGACCGGCTGCAGAAGCTGCTGCCCACAGGCGCGCGGCTGGTGTCTGTCGAAGGCGACCTCTGGCGCTGGGACGGCTTCGTGGCTCGCGCCGACGCTCCCAAGCCGGCTGCGATCCGCATGGAGCAGAAGACCAGGCTGGCCGAGGTGGAGGCCGAGATCGAAGCCCTCTCCCCCAAGGCCGGCGCGGCCAAGCAGGCGTTGCAGGAAGCCTCGGCCCGCGTCCGCACCGGCGAGGAGGCGCTGCGGGCCGCCCGCCGCGAACCGCCGGCGGCCGAACAGAAGGTCGCGGTCGCCCGCAGCACGCTGGAGAAACTAGACCGCGAGGCGACCCGCCGGGAGGCTCAGGCCCAGTCGCTGGACGACATGGTCGCCCGCTTCGAGGCTGAGCTGACCGAAGCCGAGGCGGTGCTGGCCGTGGCGGTGGCCGAGACGTCCGACCAGGGCGCGGGCGGCGACGGCGCCGAACGTCTGACCCAGGCGCGGGCGGCGGCCGGCCCGGCGCGCGAGGCGGCGTCGGCGGCCAGGTCGGCGCTGGAGATGGAGATCCGCGAACGCGACGGCCGCGCCCGGCGCTACGAGAACCTGAAGCGCGACACCGACGACTGGTCGCGCCGGGGCCGCACCGCGGCCAAGCGGCTGGACGACCTGGCCGACAGCCGGGCCAAGGCGCAGGCCGCCCTCGACAAGGCCCATGAAGCGCCGGCCTCGCACCAGGAGCGCCTGGACCGGCTGCTGGACGAACTCGCCGCCGCCGAAGCGCGTCGGGCTCAATCCTCGGACGCCCTGGCCCAGGCCGAGGCCGCGCGGACCGAAGCCGATCGCGCCCTGCGGGCCGCCGAGCACGCCGCCGGGCAGGCCCGTGAACTGCGCGCCTCGCTGGCTGCAAAGCTGGAGGCCGCCAACGAGCGCCTCGCCGAGATCACCGGCCAGATTCGCGAGACCGCCCGCATCGAGCCCGACCAGCTCGGCCGCAAGCTGGCCGACGAGGCCGTGGCCATCCCGACCGACGCCGGCGGGATGGAGGCCCACCTCTACAACCTCGAGCGCCAACGCGATTCCATCGGCGCGGTGAACCTGCGCGCCGAAGAGGAAGCGGCCGAGCACGCCGCTCGGCTGGAGACCATGTTCAGCGAGCGGTCCGACCTGACCGGCGCCATCGCTCGCTTGCGGCAAGGCATCGACGAACTGAACGGTGAGGGGCGTGAGCGCCTGCTGGCGGCCTTCGAGGTGATCAACGAGCACTTCAAAGCGCTCTTCCAGGCCCTGTTCCAGGGCGGCCAGGCCGAACTGCGGCTGGTGGAATCGGACGACCCCCTGGAAGCTGGCCTCGAGATCTTCGCCTGCCCGCCCGGCAAGCGCCTCTCGACCATGAGCCTGATGAGCGGGGGCGAACAGGCCCTGACCGCCTGCGCCCTCATCTTCGGGGTGTTCCTCGCCCAGCCTGCGCCGATCTGCGTGCTCGACGAGGTGGATGCGCCGCTCGACGACGCCAATGTCGACCGCTACTGCAACCTCCTGGACGAGATGCGGCGACGGACCGAGACCCGCTTCATCACCATCACCCATAACCCGGTGACCATGGCCCGCATGGATCGGCTGTTCGGCGTCACCATGGCCGAGCGCGGCGTTTCCCAGCTCGTCTCCGTCGACCTCCGCCAGGCCGAGGCCATGGCCGCGCAGTAGGCGGCCTTCCCCAGGGGAATCTCTCGCATTCGCCGCACACCGGTCTGCACAGCAGGCGCCGCCGTCGACGGACGAGTTGTCGCGATGATCAATTATCGTGAAAAAACAACACCCTGAATACCACAACCCCAGCCTTGACGCACCGAACCCGCCCCTATAGGTTCCGCGCGACTTGAAGCCCCGGCCGCGGCGGGCGACGTCGTGGTCCTCTAGGCCCTCCGACCCATGCCGCATCCGGACAATTCGCGTGACGAGGCGATCAGACGCCTCGACGAACGGGCCGCCGCGCTGCAAGAGCGTACGACCCCGCAGGTGCGCGACTACGGCTCCAAGGCCGCCGGCTACGGCTATCGCCTCATGGGCGTGCTGATAGGCGGGGTCTTTGTGGGGCTGGGCTTCGGAGCTGGGGCGGACGTTGTACTCAAGACGGCGCCTTGGGGGATGATCATCGGAGTCCTGGTGGGCTTCGGGGTTTCTATTTGGATGGCCGTTCGTTCGGCCCAGCGCATGACCGCCGAAGCGGCGAAGGAGTGGGGTCCTCCCAAGGATCTGCCCTTCGACGACGAGGACGAATAAAGGAGTTCGAGGCGGCATGGCCGACCCGATGCACCAGTTTGAGATCCACAAGGTCGTGGATCTCCCTTCGTTCAACTTGCCGGGCGTCGGCGCGATCGACATGTCGATCACGAACTCCACCGTGGCCATGCTTTCGGCTGCCGCGCTGGTCGTTCTGTTCTTCGCCGTGACCACCGCCAAGGCCGCCGTCGTACCGGGTCGCCTGCAGGTGATCGGCGAGGGCATGTTCAGCTACATCGACGATCTCGTGACCGGGATCATCGGGGCCGAGGGGCGCAAGTTCTTCCCGTACATCCTGACCCTGTTCATGTTCATCCTCGGGATGAACATGCTCGGCATGCTGCTGATGTTCACGGCCACGTCGCAGCTGGCGGTCACCGCCTCGCTCGCCGTCATGACGATCCTGATCGTCATCATCTACGGCGTCCTGCGCAACGGCGCGAACATGTACAAGCTGTTCGTCCCGTCCGGCATCCCCTGGTACATGCTGATCCTGGTCACTCCGATCGAGATCCTGTCCTTCCTCCTGCGTCCGGTGACCCTCGCCCTTCGTCTGTTCGGCAACATGCTGGGCGGCCACGTGGCCATGAAGGTCTTCGCCGGCTTCATCATCTCGCTGGGCGCCCTGGCGGCGACCGGTGGCGTGGCTTCGCTGGCCTACGTGGCCGCGGCCCTGTCGCTCGGCGGCGTGGTGGCCCTGACGGCGCTGGAGTTCCTGGTGGCCTTCCTGCAGGCCTTCGTCTTTGCGGTTCTGGCCTGCGTCTATCTCAACGACGTGGTCAACCTCGGCCATCACCACTGATCGGCCGATCACAAACTTCCAACCTCTTCAACTTTCAAACGGGACTGAAAAACTATGGACGCGGAAGCTGCTAAGTACATCGGCGCTGGCCTTGCTACGCTCGGCATGATCGGCGCTGGCGTTGGCGTCGGCACCATCTTCGGCCACTTCCTGGCGGGCGCCACGCGCAACCCGTCGGCCGCCGGCGGCCAATTCACCAACCTCATCCTCGGCGCCGCTCTGACCGAAGCCCTGGGCATCCTGGCCTTCGTGCTCGGCCTGCTCATCCTCTTCTCCTAAGCCGAAATCCGCAGGTCCCGAGGGGCGCGTCGTCATCGTCGCGCCCTGACCTGCGTTTATAAGGACGCCTAAGCCTTATGGCCGCCGAGACCCCCTCCCCTGCCGACGCCGCCGTCGCCGAGCACGGAGCTCATGCTCCGAGCGGCACGACGGAAGTCGCCGCCCATGGCGGTGGCGAGAGCGGCGGTGGGCTGCCCCAGTTCGAGTTCGAACATTGGGGCGGCCAGATCGTCTGGCTCTTCATCATCTTCGCCGTCCTCTACGTCCTGCTGGCCAAGGTCTTCATTCCTCGGCTCCGCAAGATCCAGGACGACCGTGCGGCGACCATCGCCGACGCGGTGAACCAGGCGCGCAGCGTCCAGGCCGAGGCGGAAGCCCAAGCCAAGGCCGCCCAAGCCGAGATCGACGAAGCCCGCGCCCGCGCGCGTGGTCTCGCGGTCGAAGCCAAGGCCAAGGCCGCGGCCCAACTGGCCGCCAGCCAGAAGGCCGAGGACGACCGTCTGCAGGCCAAGATGGAAGAGGCCGAAGGCCGCATTCGCGGTCTGCGTGATCAAGCCATGTCCAACGTCCGCGGCATCGCCGGCGAGACGGCCCAGGCCATGGTCGAAAAGCTGACCGGTCAGAAGGTGACCGCGGCC
The DNA here is from genome assembly GCA_023445705.1 of Pseudomonadota bacterium. Lineage (GTDB taxonomy): Bacteria > Pseudomonadota > Alphaproteobacteria > Caulobacterales > Caulobacteraceae > Phenylobacterium. The sequence goes on along the minus strand of JAEXKM010000395.1, from coordinate 1,100 downwards.
GAGATCGATGCGGCGCTCACCGCCCAAGGAGCCGCCTGATGCCTGCCTTCACCAATCCCGCCAATGCGGAGTTCTGGGTCGGCGTCGGCCTGCTGATCTTCCTGGGCATCGTGATCTTCGTGGCCAAGGCCCCGAAGGCCATCAACGCCGCCCTGGACGCCAAGTCCGCCAAGATCCAGGCGGACCTGGACGAAGCCGCCCGCATCCGTGAAGAGGCCCAGCGCCTCCTCGCTCAGCTCAAGGCCGAGCGCGCGGAAGCTGAAGCGCAGGCCAAGGACATGCTGGCCCTCGCCCAGGAAGAGGCTCGTCGCTACGAAGCCGAAGCCAAGGCGAAGCTGGAAGAGAGCCTGGCCCGCCGCCAGGAGCTCGCCGAGCGCAAGATCGCCAACGCCGAGGCCCAGGCCGCCGCCGAGGTGAAGGCCGCCGCTGCGGACCTCGCCGCTCAAGCCGCCGAAGTGGTGCTGACCAAGCGCCTCGCCGGTGCGAAGACCGACCCGCTGATCGACAACGCGATCAGCCAACTGGGCTCCAAGCTCCAGTAGTGCGGGTTTAGCGCCGGCGTCTGAAAAGACGCCGGCCGCGAACCGCAAAGCGCAAGTTCTTCGGAACCAGGAAGCGCTCTACCTTCAAAGCCTGCCGATAAGACATCGCAAGGATCTGAGGATCCTTCCGCAGAAGCCGCCTGATGGGTGAGATCACTCGCGGGTGAGCATGGTGCAGCCGCACGAACTGCCGGCGCGCCTTGAACGAATTCCGCAAAATGATCATCAGGCCGACGACGATCACCGGGATGCCGCCCGGGCCCGGCAAGGGCGCGATGGCTATGCCGAGCAGGATGATCAGGAAGCCCAGGACCACCAGCCCAAAGCGCACGAGCCGCCCCGCGAGATCGCGAGTGACGTCGTCGGTGGCGCGGCGACCGCGCACGCTGGGCATGGCGAATGACACTTTTTCAGCCTGACTGGAGCCCGCGCGCCGCGCTTGGGGAGGAGCGGCGGTCGGGCGTCCAGCCGATATGAGAACCGATCAAGGAGTCGTAAAGGCGATCCTGCGGTTAATTTTCGTCTACCTGGGGCTATTCCGCCGCGAGCGGCGCCGGG
>JAEXKM010000284.1 GCA_023445705.1 Pseudomonadota bacterium | reverse complement strand
TTAAAGAGCAAAGATATTCTCGGCCACGTATACGAATATTTCCTCGGCCAGTTCGCGCTGGCAGAAGGTAAGCAGGGCGGCCAGTACTACACGCCAAAAAGCATCGTGACCCTGATTGTCGAAATGCTCGAGCCTTATAACGGCCGCGTTTATGACCCGGCGATGGGTTCCGGCGGGTTCTTCGTGTCCAGCGATCGCTTCATTGAAGAGCATGCGGGCGAGAAGCAGTACAACGCCGCCGAGCAGAAGCAGAAGATTTCCGTTTACGGCCAGGAATCCAACCCGACCACCTGGAAACTGGCGGCGATGAACATGGCAATCCGTGGCATCGACTTCAACTTCGGCAGCAAAAACGCAGATACGCTGCTGGACGACCAGCACCCGGATCTTCGCGCCGACTTCGTGATGGCTAACCCGCCGTTCAATATGAAGGAGTGGTGGAGTGCCAAGCTGGAAAACGATGTGCGCTGGAAGTACGGCACCCCGCCGCAGGGCAACGCCAACTTCGCGTGGATGCAGCACATGATCCACCACCTCGCGCCAAAAGGTTCGATGGCGCTGCTGCTGGCGAATGGTTCGATGAGCTCTAACACCAACAACGAAGGCGAAATCCGCCGCAACCTGATCGAAGCCGATTTGGTCGAGTGCATGGTGGCGCTGCCAGGGCAACTGTTTACCAATACCCAAATCCCGGCCTGTATCTGGTTCCTGACCAAAGATAAATCCGGCGGCAACGGCAAAGCACACCGTAAAGGCGAAGTGCTGTTTATTGATGCCCGCCAGATTGGCTATATGAAAGATCGCGTGCTGCGTGACTTTACCCGCGAGGATATCGCCAGAATTGCCGAGACCTTCCATGCATGGCAATCAGATAAAGACTACGAAGACGAAGCCGGATTCTGCTTCTCGGCAACACTGGAAGATATTCAGAAAAATGACTTTGTGCTGACCCCTGGGCGCTATGTCGGAGCGGCCGAGCAGGACGAAGACGTTGAGCCCTTTGCCGAGAAGATGGCTCGATTGACGGCGCAGCTGAAAGATCAGTTGGAAGAGAGCGCGAAGCTGGAAACACAGATTAAGGCGAATCTGGAGGGGCTGGGTTATGGGTTTTGAAATAGTGCAACTCCAATCAATTTGCAAAAAAATTGTCTCAGGGGGAACGCCCAAGAGCACTAACCCAGACTTTTATAACAATGGGACTATTCCTTGGGTAAAAACCAAGGAAGTTAACAATAATAGAATTTATGTCTCTGAAAATTACATTACGGAACTTGGTCTTAAAAGTTCTTCAGCAAAAATAATCCCTGCAAACTCAGTAATTATCGCAATGTATGGGAATGGAGATACTGCTGGTAGAGTTGCGATAAATAAAATACCAGTGTCAACCAATCAAGCCTGTTGTAATTTAATTATAGATAACAGCAAAGCTGACTATCGCTATGTTTTTTATTTTCTCCGTACACAGTACCAGCGTTTAGTTGATTTGAAGAATGGAGGAGCACAGCAGAATCTTAATGCAAAAACTATTAAAGAATACCCTTTCCCTTGCGCACCACTTCAGTTTCAGAATGTTGTAGCTGATATTTTAGAAGGGCTTGATGAAAAAATCATACTTAATCAATGTATCAACCAAACCCTCGAACAAATGGCACAAGCCCTTTTCAAAAGCTGGTTTGTCGATTTTGAACCGGTAAAAGCCAAAATGGCAGTACTGGAAGCAGGCGGCTCGCAGGAAGACGCGACGCTTGCAGCCATGATGACGATTTCCGAGAAAGATGTCGATGCGCTGGCAGTTTTTGAGCGTGAACACCCTGAGCAATATGCCGAGTTAAAAGCCACGGCAGAGCTATTTCCGTCCGCGATGCAGGATAGTGAGATGGGGGCGATTCCAGAAGGTTGGGCTTTGGGGACATTAAGTGACATTGCAATTTTTGCCAACGGTAAAGTGGACGTTTCTTCTCTGACACCGGCTACATATGTTTCTACTGAGAATATGCTTGAAAATCGAGCCGGTATTTCTAGCGCTTCTTCATTACCCTCTGTAAACAGCGTTCCTAATTTTAGACGTGGACATGTTCTGATTTCCAATATTCGCCCTTATTTCAAGAAAATTTGGTTAGCTCGGTTCGAGGGAGGCCGTTCGGCGGACGTGTTAGCCTTTGAAGCAAGAGACTCTGTTACCGTGGAGTACATTTACAATTTGCTTTATCAAGAATCGTTCTTTGATTTTATGATGCTGACTTCTAAAGGTGTGAAAATGCCTAGGGGAGATAAAAAAGCGATAATGGGTTGGCAGTGTATTTGCCCTGAGAAGAAAATCTCACACGCTTTTTCAAAGGCTGTTGGTAACTATTATTCATTTATTGAAAGCAATCATGCTCAGAATAAGACTTTAACCCAACTCCGCGATACCCTTCTCCCCAAACTCCTCTCCGGCGAAATCACCCTGCCCGAAGCAGAGCAGGCAGTAAGCGAGGCGGAAAATGTATAAAGTCGATACGCCGACCAATAGCTTGCACTCCTTGCAAGAAGTGTCGTTCAGCAGCCTCGGCTTTCGCGAGCGCGATCATTTGCAGGAGTGGCTGGCGAAAAATCCGCAGACGCTGACCAAAAAAGACGACAAAGAAGACGAACTGCTGATTATCCAGAAAGAGTTCGCCGGCTTTGACGACACCAAAGAGCGCCTCGATCTGCTTGCACTCGATAAAAAAGGCAACCTGGTGATCATCGAGAACAAACTCGATGACTCCGGGCGCGACGTAGTCTGGCAGGCGCTGAAATACGCCGGATACTGCGCCAACCTGCGTCAGGAGAGCGTGGTGGAGATCTTCCAGCTCTATCTGGATCAGTACGATCCCAGCGAGAACCGCCAGGCAGCAGACGTCATCGCCGAGTTTATAGGCTGGGAAAGCCTGAAAGAAGGGGTGCTCAACCGTAAAGGCACCCAGCGGGTCATCATGGTCGCGGCCAATTTCCGCAAAGAGGTCACCAATACCGCGCTGTGGCTGATGCAGTTTGGTATCGGCGCCCAGTGCTTCAAAGTGACCCCTTACCGTTTTGGTGAAGACGTGTTTGTCGATATCCGCCAGGTTATCCCAACCCCGGAAGCGGAGTCATACATGATCGGCATGGCGCAGAAAGAGGCGGAAGAGCAGTCAACCTCCAGCAGTAGCGAACTGCAACAGCGTCATTATCTGCGCCGCGAATTCTGGACGATGGCGCTGGAAAAATTCCGCACCAGCCCCTGTACACTGTTTAACAACCGTGCCCCCTCAACGGATCACTGGCTGGCCGCCGGGTCGGGCGTCAGCGGCGTGCCGTTTGAGCTGATCTTTTCCCAGAAAGACGCTCGCGTGCAGCTCAATATTTCGCGCGGGGATGCGCTGGAAAACACCTGGTTATTTGAACGCCTGCAGGAACGCAAAACGCACATTGAATCGCTGTTTGGCGAGCCGCTCGACTGGCGATTGCTGCCAGAGCGAAAAAGCTGCCAGA
>JAEXKM010000018.1 GCA_023445705.1 Pseudomonadota bacterium | reverse complement strand
CTCCCGAGGAGGGGATGTAGGAGCCTGCGCCGACTCGGCCGGGGCGTTATTCGCGCCGCCCCGGACCTGAACCAGTTCCGCCAGCATGACGGTTTCCTTCCACACGGGCGGCGCCTCGGCGGCGGTCCGCACGACCAGGGCCAGGAGGCCCAGGTTCAGGACGGTCGCGAAGGTCGCCGCCGTCGCCCGTGTGGCTGTGGGGCTCACGCTCAGAAGGTCCGGGCGAGGGTGAGCTTGATGGTCCGGCCCTCGGCGTCGAGCGAGGCCAGGTGCCGGCGGAATTGCTTGTCGAACAGGTTGTCGACCGCAGCGCGCACTTCCAGGCCCTGGAAAACGCCATCCTGCGGCGTCCAGGTGACGAAGAGGTTGTGGACGCCGTAGCCGCCGGTGCGGCGGCCGCCCGGACCGATGTCTTCCTGGTCGGCGGCGAACTCGCCGCGCCAGCCCGCCGAAAGGTCGAGGTCGGTGAAGCGATAGCCGAGGGTCACGTCCAGCTCGTCGGCCGGGATGGTGTTCAGGGGCTGGCCGGTGAGGCGGTTCTCGCCATCGATGGTGGAGTAGCCGAGCCGGGCGAAGACGTTGCGCGAGGCGTATTCGGCCTCGACCTCGACACCCTCGAAGCGCGACTTGCCGACATTGATGAAATAGGCCGAGTTGGCCGTGCCGCGGGTGATCAGGTTGTCGACGTCGTTGCGGAAGGCCGTGATCTTGGCGCGGACAGCGTCGCCCTGCAGCAGGACGCTGTCGAAGGAGAGGGTGAAGCCGCCTTCGAAATTGTCCGATTCCTCCGGCTTCAGGTTGAGGCTGAAGTTCGAGGCGGCGGCGTTGGTGCGGCTGTAGATCTCGTCGAGGACGGGCATCCGCACGGTGCGGGCGATGGAGCCGAACACTGCGAAGTTGTCGTTGAAGGAGTAGAGGGCGGCGATCTTCGGGGACACGGCGCTGTCGTCCACCTTTTCGGCGGTGGTGACGCCGGCGCCCGGCTTCAGCTTGGTCCAGTCGACGCGGACGCCCGGGATGATGGTGAGCTTGTCGGACCAGAGCAGTTCGGCCTGGGCGTAGAGGCCGTACTTGTCCATGTCGCCTTCGGGGTGGGTGGCGGCGCCCGGCGTCGTCGTGCCGGCGGCGGTCACCCGCGGGTTGCGCCGTTCCTGGGTGTAGAACTGAGCGCCGACGAACAGGAAGCCGGTCCAGTCCTCGCCCCAATCGAAGCGCGAGGTGTTCTGCAGGCGGCCCTGCCAGGTCTTGTAGGAGAATTCCGAGTAGACGACGCCCGGCAGGAAGTTCGTCTCGCGCTGCTGCACCTCGGAGTTGGCGTAGGAGACCTGGCCTTCCAGGTCGAACAGCTTGCCGCCGCCGAAGTCGTTCTCGTAGCCGAAGACCGCCGTCGTATCGTCCACCTTGCGGCGGACGGTGGTGGTCGCGAAAGCCTCGGCCTGGTCGTAGAGCTGGCTGCTGTCGGACTGCCAGTTCTCGTAGGACGCCCAGACGCTGTGGCCCTTGTCGCCGCCAAGGTAGTAGCGGCCTTTCAGTAGGTAGGATTCCGAGGTGACGCCGGAGGGGACGACCTTCTCGCCGTTACCGTTCTTGTAGTTGCCGGCCTCGCGGCGGGTATAGACGGCCAGGAGGTCGAGGTCGTCGGCCGGCTTGCCGGCGACGATGGCCGTGCCCAGCAGCCCGTCGTTATTGCTTTCGTAGCCAGCCTTCAGCCGCACCGCAAAGCGGTCGTCGCCCTTCAGAAAATCAGAGGCGTCCTTGGTGGTGAAGTTGATCACGCCCGCCAGTGCGCCGGCGCCGTAGAGGGTCGAGGAGGCGGGCCCGCGCAGGACCTCCACCCGCTTGTAGAGCTCTGGCTCGCTGAACAGCGCGCCCATCCGGTACTGCTCGTAGAACTTCGTGACGCCGTCGATCTGGGTGAGGATGCGGCTGTCGGAGTCGGCCAGGCCCGTGCCCATGCCGCGGATGTTGTAGCCCTGGCCCAGCGCCGAGACGCCGCCGACGACGCTGACGCCGGGGATGGATTCCAGCAGGTCGCCCATGGTGGTGGCCTGGGTGTTGTCGATGTCTTCCTGATCGAGGGCGGTCACCGCCTGGGGCGTATCGATCGCGACCTTCTCAGCGCCCGCCGAGACCACGATGCGGCCGAGGGAGAGCTGCGATGCAGCCCCGGATTCGGTTTCCTGCGCCTGGGCCGCTCCGACCAGAAGTAGGGCCGAAGCCCCCGCGAGAAGCCCCGTACGCCTGCCACGCCCCATTGATATCTCCAAGCTTATATGCAACTGCGAGTCAATCGTAACTCGTGTAGCCGCCCCCCGTGGGCGTCAGCAACGCGGCTATGACCTATTCGAAAGATAATTGCAAGTGACTCGCAATTGCATTAGTCGAGCGGTCTGAACTCGAGCAAGGGGGACCCTGATGGGGCGGATCGGATTGGCGGCTCTGGCGAGCGTGGCGGCGCTCGGCGCACCAAGCATGGCGCTGGCGCACATGCCTTACATGCTGCCGAATTTCTTCGACCTGACGAAGCGCGACCACGTCACGGTCCAGGCGAGCTTCACCGAAGACCCGTTCCAGGGCGAGGTGGTGATGAAGTCGGACGCGTTCCATACGCGAGGGCCGGCCGGCGCGCTGACGCCGATCAAGGACGTCACCTATCTGCGCGATCTGACAGTGTTCGAGGCGGCGATCCCGGCGGATGGCACCTATCGGGTCTCGTCGGGTGAGCGGGCTGGTCGCCTGGGCAAGATGTACCGCGGCGCCGATGGCCAGTGGGTGATCGGCGAGGGGCGCGACAAGCCAGCCGACGCGGCGCTGGTGGATGTGCAGAGCATGACCCTGGCCGAGGTCTATGTGACCCGCGGCAAGCCGACCAAGGACGCGCTGGCGGTCACCGGCAAAGGGCTGGAACTGCGGCCCATCACCCATCCGAGCGAGATATTCGCCGAACAGCCGGCCAGTTTCGAACTGACTTTCGAGGGAAAGCCGGTCTCCGGGGCGACCGTCGAGGTCTATCGCAGCGCCGGGACCTATGACGGCAAGAAGAAGCTGGATGGGATCATCAAGACCGGCGCCGATGGACGGTTCTCGATCACCGCCCCTGACGCCGGAACCTATCTGGCGCTGATCCGCCACCGCACTGAGGCGCCTGCGGGGTCGCAGACCCCTTACCGCAGCTACTCCTACACCCTGACCTTTGAAGCCACCGAATAGGACGTCCCATGACCAGCTTTCGTCTGCCCATCGCCATGACCGCGGCGCTTCTGGCCCTGGGCGCGGCCCAGGCGCACGCCGCCCCGCACGAGCATTCGGCCTTCATCGCCGACTACGACCTGGACAAGGATGGCAAGGTCACCGCCGCGGAGTTCAAGACCGTTCGCGACCAGCGCTACGCCGCCACTGACGCCAACAAGGACGGGACGGTGGACGAGGCCGAGTATGTCGAGGAGTACCGGGTGCGGCTGGAAGCGCAGCTCGCGGCCTCCACCGACAGCGCCGAGCGCAAGGAAGAGCAGCGCGTTCGGCAGATCCGTCAGGCGCACGTGCGCTTTGGCGTCCTCGACGCCGACAAGGACGGCAAGATCTCGCAGGCCGAATACGACGCCTCGGGCCAACGCGCCTTCGCCGAGCAGGATGGCGACGGCGATGGGGTGATCACGGCCGGCGAGCCGAAGAAGAAGGCGGAGTAGGGCTCCGCAGGCGTTCGGGGGCGCCACAGGCCCCGAACCGGCGCTTGAGAGCGGCGAATGCGGCGTTGCGGTGCGCCGCGTCGCTGTCGACCAGGACGCTCATGGCCAGGAACCCTCTCCTGGCCATGGCGTCTCCGGCCGCGAGCTTAGTTGAAGAGCTTCGAGAGGAGAGTGCGTTTCCTGGGCGCAGGCGGGGCGTCCCCACCGATATCGGGCAGGCCGGCCTTTCGGGATACCAGAACCTCAATGTACTCGGCCTGGATGCCGCGGCTTAGGTCCTCGATGGTCCAGACCGTGGTCGAGAGGCCGCTCGCGGCGTCCCAGTAGGCGGCGATGTCGTAGCCCCAGTCGACCGTGACCAGCGAGCCATTCGGGTCCATCGGATTGCCGTGATAGACCGGCTCCAACAGGTGCTCCACAGTCCCATCGGGCCGACGCCCGGCCCGCCGGACCGACGGCTTGTCCTTATTGACGATCGGGACGGTGCAGATGTGCAGCCCGCCCGGCTTCAGGGTGCGCGCGATTTCCTGCATCGCCAGGTCGGGAGCGAAGACGTGCTCCATGACGTCCTGGGTGATGACGAGGTCGAAAGTCTCATCGGCGAAGGTTTGCCGCTCGAGATCCTCGGCGCGATAACCCCGTTGAGGATGTACGACGCCCCAGCCGAGGGCCGGGTCGAATTGGCTGGGTAGGTAGCCGGGCGCCTGTTCCTGTAGCCGACGGCTGGCGGCGGTGCCCGGCGAGCTTTCGTGGATCGCCAGTTCGCGCCAGTTCGGGCGCAGGGTCGAGAGCACCGAAAACAGGGCTCGCTCGCGAGGCTGCGAGCCGCAGCCGTCGCAGAGAAAGTGATCCCTCAGCCAGGGGTCCCTTGCGGTGAAGCGTGAGGGACTCTCGCAGACAGGACAGTGACCTTCGACTTGGAGGAGGTACTGTCCCATCCGTGGGCTCCTAGACCAGCGCGCCGTGGCAGTGCTTGAACTTCTTGCCCGAGCCGCAGGGACAGGCCTGGTTGCGGCCGGTGTGCTCCCAGCCGTCCGGAAGCGAGGTGATCGGCAGGGCCTCGCGCTGTTCGGCGGAGAGGCCGTCGGGCAGCATGCCCATCTGGGCCGCGTTCTCACCGGTCAGCGGATCCATGTGCACTTCGGTCAGGCCGGCGAGCGGGGAGACCGGCTCGGGCTCGGCATACTCGAACTGCACAGTCATCAGCCACCGGGTCACGTTCTGGCGCAGGTCGACCAGCAGCTTTTCGAAGAGCGAGAAGGCCTCGGTCTTGTACTCGTTCAGCGGGTCGCGCTGGCCATAGCCGCGCAGACCGATGACGTTGCGCAGGTGGTCCAGATGCATCAGGTGCTCGCGCCACTGCAGATCGATCATCTGCAGCAGGAAGCTCTTCTCCAGGTTCCGCATCTGCTCGGGGCTGATCATCTGCTCGCGCTCGGCCGCGCGCTCGTCGGCGGCCTTGAGCAGGCGTTCCTGGATTTCCTCGTTGGCGATGCCTTCCTCGGCCGCCCATTGGGCCAGCGGCAGGTCGAGGCCCAGCAGTTCCTGGACGCGCTCGGTCAGGCCCTCGATGTCCCACTGCTCGGCATAGACCTTGGGCGGCAGGTGACGCTCGACCAGGTCCTCGATCGTGTCGCGGCGCATCTCGGCGATGATTTCCGAGAGGTCGGTGGCGGTCATGAACTCGGCGCGCTGCTCGAACACGGCCTTGCGCTGGTCGTTCACGACATCGTCGTACTTGAGCAGGTTCTTACGGATCTCGTAGTTGCGCTGTTCGACGCGCTTCTGGGCCTTCTCGATGGCCGCGTTCAGCCACTTGTGGGTGATCGCCTCGCCTTCCTGGACGCCGAAGGTGCGCATGATCGCGTCCAGGCGCTCGCCGGCGAAGATCCGCAGCAGGTCGTCTTCGCAGGACAGGAAGAACTTGGAGTGGCCCGGGTCGCCCTGGCGGCCGGTGCGGCCGCGGAGCTGGTTGTCGATCCGGCGGCTTTCGTGACGCTCGGTGCCGAGCACGTAGAGACCGCCGGCGGCCAGCGCCTGTTCCTTCAGCGCCTTGGTGTCGGCCTCGATGCGCGCGCGCTCCTCGGCGGCGGCCTCGGGGGTCACCTCGATACCGAGGCCCTTCTGCTCTTCGCGCCACTTCAGGACGCGGATGTCGATATTGCCGCCGAGCTGAATGTCGGTGCCGCGGCCGGCCATGTTGGTGGCGATGGTGACCGCACCGGGAATGCCGGCGTCGGCCACGATCATGGCTTCCTGCTCGTGGTAGCGGGCGTTTAGGACGTTGTGCGGGACGCCCGTCTGCTGCTTGCCGTTCACCTCGAACTTATGGGCCTTCAGCAGGTCCGAGAGCTGTTCGGACTTCTCGATGGAGACCGTGCCCACCAGGATCGGCTGGCCGCGGACGTAGCATTCCTCGATCTGCTTGATGATCGAGGCGTTCTTCTCGCGCTCGGTCCGATAGACCTCGTCGTCCTCGTCGATCCGCGCGACCGGACGGTTGGTCGGAATTTCCGAGACATCCATCTTGTAGATGTCGCCGAACTCCTGGGCCTCGGTGGCCGCGGTGCCGGTCATGCCCGAGAGCTTGGTGTAGAGGCGGAAGTAGTTCTGGATGGTGACCGAGGCCAGGGTCTGGTTCTCGGGCTGGATGCGGGCGCCTTCCTTGGCCTCGATGGCCTGGTGGAGGCCCTCGGACAGGCGGCGGCCATGCATCATGCGGCCGGTGAACTCATCGATCAGGATCACCTCGCCGTCGCGGACGATGTAGTCCTTCTCGCGGGTGTAGAGGATGTTGGCGCGCAGGGCCTGGTTGACGTGGTGGACGATCGAGACGTTCGCCGCGTCGTAGAGGCCGGTGGTGTCTTCTTCGAGATGGCCGCCCGCGGCCAGCATCTCTTCGACCTTCTCGGAGCCTTCCTCGGTCAGGATGACCTGGCGCTGTTTTTCGTCGTGATCGAAGGTGGAGGGATCCTTGATCAGCTCCTTCATGACCAGGTCGATGGTCATGTAGAGCTCGCTGCGGTCCTCGGTGGGGCCCGAGATGATCAGCGGGGTGCGGGC
>JAEXKM010000016.1 GCA_023445705.1 Pseudomonadota bacterium | reverse complement strand
TGGGATCTCCGGCTCGTGGGCGCGGCAATTCCAGGGGTGGTACTCGCTGGCGCCGCTCTGGGCGAGGGCCGCCAGGGCTTCAGGGCGATCGACCTGGATGTAGGGCTTGTGGTCCCCGAACACCTCGATCTGGCTGATCAGGTCGGATGCCCCGGCGCCCGCATGCCGCTGGAAAAACCGCTCGCCGTCGATCCCGTCGGGGGTGCGCACCACCGAACAGGGACGTCCCTCGATGTGCGGCATCATCCAGTCCGCGATCGCTTCCATGTATCGCGCAAGCTCGAGCTTCGTGACAGGGGCGTCGCTGTCCGCCGAATTGGGCCAGAGCGGTTTGTCGGGGTTGGAGATCGTCACACCCATCACGACCGCGGGACCCTTTCGGTTCGTGGCCGCAGCTTTGGGCGTCGGTTCTGTAAGTTCGGCCTTTTCGGCAGGCATGGGAGTCTCCGCCTCGACGTCCTGAGCGGGCTTGTCCTCGCGCAGTCCCTTGAAGGAGGCCTGGCGAACGTTGCCATCACCGGTGAACCCAGCGAACTCGATCTCGGCGACCAGTTCGGGCTTGGCCCAGGTGATGTCGCCGACCTTGCGCGGGGCGTTGGGGCCGGTGAAGGGGCTTTTGCTGGACTTCACCGCTTCCAGCTTGGGCAAGAGCTTTCGCACGACCTCGCTGCCGAAGCCGGTGCCGACGCGGCCGACATAGACCAGCCGCCCCTCACGATGGACGCCCACAAGGAGCGAGCGCATTCGTCCCTTTTCACCGGTCCAGCCGCCGATGACCACCTCGTGTCCGCCCCGGCACTTGGCTTTCGACCACGCATCGCCCCGGCCAGATCGGTAGCTCGCATCCAGCCTCTTGGAGACGATGCCCTCCAGCTCCAGCCGACACGCCGACTGCCAGACGGCGTCGCCTGAGGTTTCGAAGTGCTCCACGTAGCGCAGGTGCGGCTCATCGGCGCCGAGCAACTCCTGGAGTTGCGCCTTGCGGCGCTTCAGCGGCAGGCCGCGAAGATCCTTGCCTTCAAGGAAGAGCAGGTCGAAGGCGAAATAGATGAGATCCTCGCTTCGCCCTTCCGACAGGGCGGCCTGCAGGGCCGGGAAATTCGGCTGCCCCTCGGCGTCGAGCGCCACCGCCTCGCCGTCGAGGATGCAGTCGGGAAGGTCGGCTGCGGCCTTGGCGATAGCCGTGAATTTCGGCGTCCAGTCCAGGCCCTTGCGGGTGCGGATCACCGCCTTGCCGTCCTTCACCCGGACCTGCAGGCGGTAGCCGTCGAACTTCACCTCATGGGCCCAGCCGCCGCCAGCCGGGGGACGCTCGACCGAGCGGCATAGCTGAGGCTCGATGAAATCCGGCATCTCGGCCGCTACGCCTTCAGCGGCTTCTTCGCGGGGCTTGGATTGCCAGACGCTGTCACCCTTGCGCTTGGTCGAGGTCATGAAGGCGCTCGGGCCGCGGCCCTTGCCGGCGGCGATGTCCTCCATCGTGCGGCCGGAGGCGACCGAGGTCGGATTGTCCTTCAGCAGAGCATCGTCATCCCCATCACGTGCGAACTCGTCGCGATGCTTGATGAGCAGCCAATTGTTGCGTTTGCCGCCGTCCCGATCGTGCTTCATGCGGACCAGGACGAAGCCGCCGTGCAGGCGATCGCCCTCAAGCACGATCTTCAGGTCGCCTTTCCGCAGCCCCTCGTGGGGATCGGTTCCGGGCTCCGGGGCCCAATAGCCGCGATCCCAGAGCATAACCGAGCCGCCGCCGTACTGGCCCTTGGGAATGGTGCCTTCGAAATCGCCGTAGTCTAGGGGATGGTCCTCGACCTCGACCGCCAGCCTACGCTCGTGGGGGTCTAGGGATGGTCCCTTGGTCACGGCCCAGGACTTGAAGACCCCGTCCAGTTCGAGCCGGAAGTCGTAGTGCAGCCTCGTCGCTGCATGCTTCTGGATCACGTATCGAAGCTGGCTCGCCGGCTTCACCGTGTTCTGGCCGCTCGGCTCCGCCGTTTGGTTGAAGTCGCGCATCGATTGGTAGCGGGCGAGCTTGTTCGCCATAGAACGGTCCCTCGGCCTTCCGCGCCCGGTCGCCGCTGCGAGTGGAGGCGAGCGCGTTCACGAAGGCGTCTCGCCAGGCAGTGACGTCCTCGCGCTGGACGTTGTCGAAGAGAGCGCGCCAGCGCTCGATTCGCTCCGCCAGCGGCATGGTGAGCGCCCGATGCAACGCCTCGGCGATCTCCTCGGGGCTGTTCGGATTGACGATGAGGGCTTCCTCGAGCTGGTTGGCCGCCCCGGCGAAGCGGGACAGCACGAGGACGCCGGGGTCCTTCGGATCCTGCGCGGCGACGAACTCCTTGGCGACGAGGTTCATGCCGTCTCTGGAGGGGGTCACCAGGCCGATCTTGGCGGCGCGATAGACGCCGGCCAGTTCGTCGCGCCGATAGTTGCGGTTCACGTAGCGGACCGGGTTCCAGTCGATGTCCGCGTACTCGCCGTTGATCCGGCCGGACAGGGCGTCCAGGCGTGTGCGGATCTCCTGATAGGCCTCGACGCTCTCGCGGCTGAGAGGCGCGATCTGCAGGAACAGCACCTCGCGGCGAAGGTCGGGATGGTCGGCCAGCAGCCGCTCGAAGCCGAGGAAACGCTCCTCCATGCCCTTGGAGTAGTCCAGTCGGTCGACCCCCACGATCATCTTCCGGAAGGCCGTATGCGCGGCCATCACGTCGTAGGTCCTCTGAGCGCGCGGGCTTTTGGAGAGCTCGGCGAATTCCTTGGCGTCGATCCCGATTGGGAAGGCGCCGGCGCGGACAGTCCGTCCGAAGGCGCGGAGCAGGCCCTCGCCCGCCACCACGCCGCCCGCTTCGTTCAGCACGTATTCCTCGAAAGCCTGGCGGTATTCGGGTGTCTGAAAGCCGATCAGGTCATAGGCGAAGAGCGCCTCCACCAGTTCCTGGTGACGGGGCAGGGTGGTGATGAGCTGGTGCGCGGGCCAGGGAATGTGAAGGAAGAAGCCGATCCGGTTCTTGACCCCCAGCTTGCGCAGCTCGAAGGCCAGCGGGATCAGGTGGTAGTCGTGGATCCAGACGAGGTCGTCCTGTTCGATCAACGGCTGCAGGGTCTCGGCGAAACGGCGGTTGACCCGCTGATAGCCTTCGTCGAACGAACGATCGTAGGCGGTCAGGTCCTGGCGATAGTGGAACAGCGGCCAAAGCGTCTTGTTCGCGTAGCCGTTGTAGTACTCGTTGAGATCGGCCTCCTCGAGGTCGATGGTCGCCGTGGTCACCCCTTCGACGCGCTGCAGGTTCATCTGGCCGGTGAATTCGGGAACGGTCTTGCCGCTCCAGCCGAACCACAGGCCGGAATACTCCCGCAGGGCCGCGGCCAGCGCCATGGCCAGGCCGCCGACGGTCTCCTCGCCCTTGCCCGCGGGCGTGGTGACGCGATTGGAGACGACGATGAGGCGGGTCATTGCGCGGCCTCCAGCCAGCTCAGGGCGGCTTCGACGCTGTCCATACGATAGACGGCGGTGGTGCGGCGCGGTGGACCTACCAGCACCCCGTGCCCTCCCAGTTGGCGGGTGGCGAAGAAGCCGTGCTCGTCGGTGAGGTCGTCGCCGAGGAAGATCGGGCGCGCGCCCTTAAACGGGGCCTCGGTCATGAACGCGCGAATGGAGTCGCCCTTGCTGGCGCCGGGCGTGCGCAGTTCCATCACCATGTCGCCGCGCTGCAAGGTCAGTCCGGTCAGGGTCGCGAGGTGCTCAGCTAGGCTGATGGCCTCGGCGGCGCGGTCGGGCGCCAAGCGGTAGTGAAGCGTCAAGCTGAGGGACTTGTCCTCGACGATGAGGCGAGGATCGCCATTGGCGAAGGCGTGCAGGGCCTTGCGCGCGGGCGCGATACCGGGATGGGGCGGGGCTTCGCCGACCACCCCGCGGGCGTCGCGGCGCACCAGACCGTGGATGGCGGAGACGCACATGACCTTCCCTTCCAGAATACGATCAATGTCATCGAGCGAACGTCCGCTCACCACCGCCAGCCGGCCGTCGAGCCGGCTCGAAAGCCTCTGCAGCAACCCCGTCCGCCGTGGGTCGGGACCGACGTCCTGCGGCCGCTCCACGATCGGAGCCAGGGTCCCGTCCAGGTCGAGGAAGATCGCCGCGCCTTCAAGCTTCAGTTGCGGCGGCCGCTCCAACCCGATGCTCAGTTCTTCGATACTCATACGCGCCTTTAAGCCCCGCAGCGGACCGGGAACGTTCGACAGCGCCGTTTGATCCTGCGCGGGGCGCACCTCAAAAATTCACACACGATGCGGAAGCCTCATCGCGGGCTTGACGTTGCACGTTTGAACCCCGCTATGCGCGCAGGAACGCGGATTCTCGCGAAAAGGTGACCCTCCATGGCCGACCAACCGCTCGCCGACATGATCGTTCTCTTCGGCGGAACCGGCGATCTCGCCCAGCGGATGCTCTTTCCGTCGCTGTTCTTCCTCGACGCGGACGGCTTCTTGTCGGAGGGCTTTGCGATCATCGCCACCGCCCGGGCGGAACTGGATCGCGACGCCTTCGTAGCCCAGGTGAAGGACGCGGTGAGCGCCCGCGCCGACGGCCTGGACGAGAAGGCCTGGGCGCGTTTCGAAAAGCGGCTGAACTACGTGGCGGCCGATGCGACCAAGCCCGATGGCGCAGCGGCGCTGAAGGCGGTGATCGGCGAGGGGCGCACGCCCATCTATTATCTGGCGCTGTCGCCCAGCATCTACGGCCGGGTCTGCGCGGCGCTGGCGGCTGCAGGCCTGACCGGAAATGGCGCTCGCATCGTGCTCGAAAAGCCGATCGGCCGGGACCTGGAGAGTTCGAAGGCCACCAATGCGGCCGTCGCCGAAGCCTTCCCGGAGGAGAGCATCTTCCGGATCGACCACTATCTCGGCAAGGAGACGGTCCAGAAC
>JAEXKM010000300.1 GCA_023445705.1 Pseudomonadota bacterium | reverse complement strand
GAGCCGGCTCCGCCCGCGCCCCCGACGATCGCGCCGTCGCTGCTGATCGATCGCCCGGTGCGGTCTGGCCAGTCGATCATCTTCGATGAGGGCGACGTGACGGTGATCGGCGCGCTGGCTTCGGGCGCCGAGATCATCGCCGGCGGCTCCATTCACGTTTACGGCCCTCTGCGGGGGCGCGCGATCGCGGGACTGCGCTTTGGCGAGAACGCCCGGATCTTCTGCCGCAAGCTGGAGGCTGAGATGGTCGGGGTAGATCAGCTCTACCGCACGGCGGAGAACTGGGGCCCGGACCTGCATGGGAAGGCCGTCCAGATTCGCTGCGACCGCGGCGCGTTGCGCCTGTCGGCGCTCGTCTGATTGTTACTCGCCATCGTGCGAGGGGAAGGAATGGTTACTGGGATGTCCAAGGTCGTCGTCGTCACGTCAGGCAAGGGAGGCGTTGGCAAGACCACGTCTTCGGCTTCGCTTGGAGCTGCGCTGGCCCAGGCCGGAAACAAGGTCGTGGTCATCGATTTCGACGTCGGCCTGCGCAACCTGGACCTGGTGATGGGCGCCGAGCGGCGGGTGGTCTTCGACCTGGTCAACGTCGTGCAGGGCGACGCCAAGCTTTCGACGGCGCTGATCCGGGACAAGCGGCTGGACAACCTGTCGCTGCTGCCGGCCTCGCAGACGCGGGACAAGGACGCCCTGACCGAAGAGGGCGTGGGCAAGGTGATCGAGGAGCTGCGCGAAAGCTTCGACTGGATCATCTGCGACAGCCCCGCCGGCATCGAGAAGGGCGCGACCCTGGCCATGCGGTTCGCTGACCTGGCGGTCGTGGTGACCAATCCCGAGGTGTCGTCGGTCCGCGACTCCGACCGCATCATCGGCATGCTGGATTCCAAGACCAAGCTCGCCGAGGGCGGCGAACGGGTGGAGAAGCAGCTTCTGCTCACCCGCTTCGATGCGGCGCGCGCCGCGCGCGGCGAGATGATGAGCGTGGACGACGTTCTGGAGATCCTGGCGATCCCGCTGCTGGGCGTGGTGTCCGAGAGCCCGGATGTGCTGACGGCCTCCAACATGGGCTGCCCCGTCACCCTGCATAACCCGGCCTCTCCGGCTTCGCGGGCCTATGCCGAGGCCGCGCGCCGCCTGATGGGAGACACGGTCGCGGTCAGCATTCCGAAAGAGAAGCAAGGCTTCATGAGCCGTCTCTTTGGGAGAAAGGCGGCCGTGGCATGAGCTTTCTGAACTTTCTGACCCGCAATCGCCGTTCTGCGCCTGTGGCTCGCGATCGCCTGCAGGTGCTGCTGGCCCACGAGCGCTCGCTGACCAGCGCCAACGGGACGGATCTGGCGGCGGTGCTACAGAAGGAAATCCTGGCGGTCATCGCCAAGCACATTCCGATCGATCAGGACCGCGTGGTGGTGAAGCTCGACCGGGGCGACGAGATCTCGACCCTGGAAATCGACATCGAGATGCCCGAGGCGGCTCTGGCCAAGAGCTGAACCCGCTAGCTTGGCGCGTGTGAAGCTCGACCCTAAGCTCGCGCGATGGGACGAGACCCGCTCCAGGCCATTCCCGAGGACCGCCGCGCCGCCGCGCAGCGCGCACTGAGCGATGTGTTCGGCGGCGTCGGCGGTCTCGTCCTGACGCCCATCACCGGCGGCTCTTCGGGAGCCCTGCTGTTTCGCGCGCAGGACGCTGGCAGACAGGTCGTCCTGCGCATGGAGGGGCCGGAAAAGCCGCTCTTCAAACCCAATCCCCATCGGTGGCTGGCGCTGCGGCGCGCCGCCGAGGCGGGCGTGACGCCGCCGCTCTGGAACCTCGACGAAGAGGCGGGCGTGAGCGTCAGCAGCTTCGTCGCCGCCCAGCCCTTGAGCGCTCACCCAGGCGGCGCAGCGGGCCTCGCCGGCGAGCTAGGTCGCCTGACCTCCGAACTGCAGGCCCTGGAGCCCCTGCCCGAGCTTGTCGACTATCGCGAACTGGTGGCCGGCATGTTGCGAAAGATCGCGTCGCTGGGCGTCTTTGCGGCCGGCGCGCTCGATCTGCACATCGAGGCGCTGGCGCAGCTTTCGGACCGGCTGGACTGGGATCCGGAGCGGTTCGTCAGCGCGCACAACGACCCCAATCCCGGCAATGTGCTCTTCGATGGAGAGCGGCTGTGGCTGATCGACTGGGAGTCCGCCTATGGCAACGACCCGCTAGTCGACCTGGCGATCATGACCGACGGGATGGCGCCGACCCCGGAACTGGAGGACGTGTTGCTGACGGGCTGGCTGGGACGTCGGCCTGACTCGGTGCTCAAGGCGCGGCTGGAGGGCGTGCGGCGCCTCACCCGCCTCTACTATGCCTGCTTCCTGGTGGACGCGGGCGCTGAGGCGGCCCGACCTGACGCGACCCCGGAGCCGCCGCCGGCCGCCCAGGTACGGGACGCCATCTCGAACGGACGACTGGCGAAGGGATCGGCGGCCGCCTCGCTGGTGCTCGGGCAGGCCTATCTGGCGGCCTTCCAGACCGGCGCCACGTCGCCGGAGCTGCGCGCGGCGCTCGCTCCGCTGACGTGATCTCAGCGCGCCGCGGGTTGACTCTCAGCCCCCTTTATTTAACTTATTGGTTAAATGAAAAGCGCAGATCCTCTTTCCGACACCTTCTCCGCCCTGGCCGATCCGACCCGGCGGGCGATCATCGCGCGGCTGGCGCTGGGCGAAGCGACGGTGAACGAGATCGCCGAGCCCTTCGACATCAGCCTGCCGGCGATCTCGCGGCACCTGAAGGTCCTGGAGGCGGCGGGACTGATCTCGCGCGGGCGTGAAGCCCAGTGGCGGCCTTGCCGGTTGGAGACGAAGGCGCTCCAGCAACTGGACGGCTGGCTTGAGCACTACCGCGCCTTCTGGACCGGATCCTTCGACCGAATGGACGCCTACCTGGCCGAACTGCAGCGAAAGGAGAAAAGCGATGAGCGCTAGCCTTGCCCAGGACGAACTGCTGATCACCCGGATCTTCGATGCGCCGGCATCGCTGGTCTTCGCCCTATGGACCGAGCCCCGGCACTTTCGGCGCTGGATGGGTCCCGAGGATTTCGACTGCCCCGTCGCCGAAATGGACCTGCGGGTCGGGGGCGCCTATCGCGGCATGATCCGCTCGCCGCAGTACGGCGAGAACTGGTTCGGCGGGACCTATCGCGAGATCGAACCGAACCACCGGCTGGTCTTCACCTTCGCCTGGGACGAAGGCCCGTCGGGCGAGATCGAGACCTTGGTGACGATCACCTTTACCGAACAGGGCGGCAAGACCGTCCAGACCTTCCATCAGTCGCCCTTCAGCAGCGTCGAACGGCGCGACAGCCATGTCGGCGGCTGGACGTCAGCTTTCGAAAAGGCCGCGGCCTACGCCGCAGAGGCCAGCCAGGAGGAAGAGCTATGATCACCGTATCGGCGTTCCATTGGGTTCCCCCCTTCGCCCAGGGCCAGGTGCGCGATCTGCGGGTCCGCTGGGCGCTAGAAGAAGCCGGGCTTCCCTACCAGACCCGCCTGTTGGAACAGGGCGACCAGGACACGCCGGAATACCGGGCGATGCAGCCGTTCGGCCAGGTGCCGATCTTCGAAGAGGACGGCAACGTGCTGTTCGAAAGCGGCGCGATCGTTCTTTACGTCGGGGAGCGGTCCGAAGCCCTGTTGCCGAAGGACCCGCAGGCGCGGGCCCGGGCGACGCAATGGCTCATCGCCGCGCTCAACTCGATCGAACCCTCGATCATGAACGTCGCGTCGATCGACCTCTTCTACGCCGATCAGGAGTGGGCGAAGCTGCGGCGGCAAGGGGCGATCGACTTCGCCAAGCATCGGCTGGGCGCGCTGGCCAAGTCGCTGGGCGACAAGCCGTTCCTGGACGGTGAGCGGTTCACCGCCGGCGACCTGCTGATGAGCTCGGTGCTGCGGATCATGCCGGAGCTGGTCATGGACCCGAACCTGCAGGCTTATGTCTCGCGCTGCACGGCGCGGCCGGCGTTCGAGCGGGCGCTGGCGGCCCAGCTCGGCGACTTCCGCCAGGCCGCCTAGTCCTCTTCGTCGGCGACGCGG
>JAEXKM010000194.1 GCA_023445705.1 Pseudomonadota bacterium | reverse complement strand
ACCGTCTCGGTCAGGTCAAGGCTGCGCAGGCGCTCTTCCAGCAGGGCCGCGTTCGCCGCGCCGCCGTCCCGGTGAAAGGCGACGGACGTCTTGCGGATGTCTTCTATGCGGTCGAACAGCGCCAGGCGTTCTCACGGCAAGCGCGAGCGGCCCTGCTGGACTATCTGGACCGCATCCACGCGCTGGGCGGCGATCTCTCGATTTCGAACTCGCTGATCAAGGTCAGCCCGGCGCTGCAAGCCCTTGCGGACGCCTCCGGCGACACCTCGCCCCAACGCCAGGACGAGCCCTATCGCCTGGCCTTGCGCGGCGTTTACGCGCGTCTGGCGGCCACCTTTCCGATCCTCACCGGCGAGGCGCCGCCGCGCCCCTCGAACCTGGCGGCTGAGCCTTACCCCGACGCTGTGGCGCTGAAGGCCGACCTGCAGGTCATTCTCGACTCCCTGATCGAGAACCACGGGGAAATCTTCTCTGAAGGCCCCCTGCCCCGGCTGATCCGTTCGGTGGACTGCTTCGGCTTCCACCTGGCGACCCTCGATCTGCGCCAGAACTCCGCCGTCCACGCCCGCGCCATCGCCGAACTGCTGGCGGTGGCGGGCGTCTGCGCCGACTACGAGGCGCTGGACGAGGAGGCGCGGCGCAGCCTGCTGCTAGCCGAGCTCGGCCACGGCCGCCTGCTCTATTCGCCTTATGCCGCCTACAGCGAAGAGACCCAGCGCGAGTACGCCGTGCTGGCCCAGGCGGCGCACTCGCGCGCGCTCTACGGCCCGCAGGCGATCCGCGCCTACATCGTCTCCAACACCCAGTCGGTTTCCGACCTGCTCGAGGTCTATATCCTGCTGAAGGAGGTGGGCCTCTTTCACCCCGGCGAGCATCCGCGCACCGAGGTCTTCGCCGAGCCGCTGTTCGAGACCATCGGCGACCTTCGCGCCGCACCGGACACCATGCGGGCCTATCTGGGCCTGCCGCTCATCAAGGCGCTGCTGGCCGAAGGACGCCTGCAGGAAGTGATGATCGGCTACTCCGACTCCAACAAGGACGGGAGCTACCTCACCTCGACCTGGGAGTTGCACCAGGCCAGCCGTGCGCTGCTGGCGGCCACGGACGAGGCGGGACTGCGGCTGCAGCTCTTCCACGGCCGGGGCGGCACGGTCGGCCGGGGCGGCGGCTCCAGCTACGACGCGCTGCTGGCCCAGCCGGAAGGGACGGTTCGCGGACGCATCCGCATCACGGAACAGGGCGAGGTCGTCGCCAACAAATACGCAGACCCGCAGTTGGCCGAGCAGAGCCTAGAGACCATCGTCGCCGGCGTGGCCATCGCCTCGCTGCGCAAACCTTCGGCCGAGCGGCTGGGCGAAAAGCACGCCTCCACCCTCGACAAGCTGTCCCAGGCCTCAATGGAGGCCTATCGCAGCCTGGTCTACGAGACGCCCGGCTTCGTGGACTACTTCTACGCCGCCACGCCCCTGACCGAGATCGTGGACCTCAACATCGGCAGCCGCCCGGCGTCGCGCCAGCCGACGCGCAGCATCGAGGGACTACGCGCCATTCCGTGGGTGTTCTCCTGGTCGCAGTCACGGACCATGCTGCCCGGCTGGTACGGCTTCGGCTCGGCCATCGCCGCGTCTGGGATCACGACGCAGGAGCTCCACGACCTGCACGAGGCCTGGCCGTTCTTCGCCACCACCCTGTCGAACATGGAGATGGTGCTGGCCAAGAGCGACATGCACATCGCCCGCCGCTATTCGGCTCTGGTCGAGGACAAGAAACTGGCCGAAGACATCTTCGGGCGGATCGAGGCGGAGTGGGAGCGCACCGTCGAGGCCGTGCTGGCCATCAACGGCCAGAGCGCCCTGCTCGACAAGAACCCGGACCTTGCCGAGGCGCTCCGGACCCGCCTGCCCTACATCGACCCGCTGAACCACCTGCAGATCGAGCTCATCCGTCGTCGCCGCGCCGGCGACAGCGACGAGGCCGTTCGCGAAGGCATCCACCTGACGATCAACGGTATCGCGGCCGGACTGCGC
Source organism: Pseudomonadota bacterium (assembly GCA_023445705.1). Classification (GTDB taxonomy): domain Bacteria; phylum Pseudomonadota; class Alphaproteobacteria; order Caulobacterales; family Caulobacteraceae; genus Phenylobacterium. Next base: position 16,651 of record JAEXKM010000194.1, on the reverse strand, counting down.
AACAGCGGCTGACGCCCATCCGACGACCGCCAGCGTTGCAATTCTTTACCATTATTTTCAATTGGTTGCAGGCACAGCTTGCGATGTCGGGATAGTTCAGGCGCACGCAGGAAGACGCGGCGGCGGCCGCGCCTCCACCCGCAACGAAGTTCCAAAGGGTCGGCTCCGAGCGCCTTCCCAAAAGGGGCGGCGGGGAGTCGCAGAACTCACCACTGAGTTCAAACGCCCCCGCGGCTCCCCGTTCCCGCCAACGAATACCGCCTTACGTGGATCGAACGGCAGAGCTGGGCGTTTCCAGGCCAATCCGGAGGAAGCCATGAGTCTCGACGCCCTGATGATCCGCAGCGCCAACCTGCTGGGAGCGCCGCTCAAGGACGCCGCCGGCAAGAAGCTCGGCGTGATCCGTGAAATCTTCTTCGAACGTGACACCGGCCAGGCCCGCTTCGTCGCCCTGGAGCTGGGGGGCCTGTTTGGAGCGAGCGGCAAGTTCCACCCGATCCCCTGGCGCGCCATGCGCTACGACGAGGGTTCGGACAGCTACGTCACCGATCTCGGCAAGGACGTGCTGAAGAACAGCCCTGCCTATGATCGCGACCAGTTCAACGACATCGCCTATGGCTGGAGCGAGCAGGCGGAACGCTACTTCCGCACCGATCCGATCTAGGCCTTTATCTTTCCCTTATGCGGCGTGAGACGAACTCGTCTCGAACCTTGACGGCGTTCGGAGGCACCTTCCCGGCCTGACCATATGGCTGTGGAGACTGCACGTGGCCGATCTCATCTTCCTTGCCCTCGGCGTGGGGGCTTTCGGGCTTTTCGCGGCCTTCGCCATCGGCTTGCGGCGGATTTGACGATGATCGTCGATCTGCTGTGGGGCACCGGCGCGATCGCCGTGGCCGTCTACATGATCGCGGCTCTGCTGCGCCCCGATCGCTTCTGACGGATTCCTTCAAATGACTTGGCAAGGATGGGCGGAAATCGCCCTGACGCTGGCCGTGGCCATAGGCCTCGGCTGGCCCCTCGGCGTCTATATGTCGAGGGTCTGGAACGGCGAGCGCACCTGGCTCGATCCGGTGGTTCGCCCCCTCGAAAGACTGGCCTACGCCGGCTGCGGGATAGACCCGCACAAGAACCAGAACTGGTTCTCCTATGCGGCTGCGCTGCTGGCGTTCAACGCCGTAGGGTTCGTTGTGGTCTACGGCGTCCTGCGCCTGCAGGGCGTCCTGCCCCTCAACCCTCAAGGCTTCGGCGGAGTGTCGGAACACCTCGCCTTCAACACCGCCGTCAGCTTCGTCACCAATACGAACTGGCAGTCCTATGGCGGGGAAGCGACCATGTCGCACTTCAGCCAGATGGCCGCCCTGACGGTGCAGAACTTCGTTTCCGCGGCGACCGGCGCGGCGATCGCGGCCGCCCTGGCGCGCGCCTTCATCGGGCGGCGGACCGAAGGGCTGGGCAACTTCTGGGCCGACCTCATCCGCACGACCCTCTACGTCCTGCTGCCGTGCGCGATCGTGCTCGCCCTGGTCCTGGCCGCGCTCGGCGTCCCACAGACCCTGCATGCGTCCGCGATGGCCACGACGGTCGAAGGCGGGGAGCAGAAGCTGTCGCTTTTCGCCGTGGCCAGCCAGCTCGCCATCAAGCAACTGGGCATCAATGGCGGGGGGATCTTCAACGCCAATTCCGCGCACCCGTTCGAGAACCCGACGCCGCTGACGAACTTCCTGACGGCCGTGTCGATCAACGTCCTGGGCTGGGCCGCCTTCTTCGCCTTCGGGCGCTCGGCGCAGGCGGGCAAGGACATCCGCGCCCTGGTCGTGGCCGCCGCGCTTTTGCTCGGAGCGGGCGCGGCGGGGATTTACTGGGCCGAGACTCAGCCCGTCCCGGCCCTCGCGTCAGCCGGCGTCGACGCCAGCCAGAATATGGAGGGCAAGGAGGTCCGCTTCGGCGCCGCCGCCACCGCGGCTTGGGCCGCCCAGACGACCGGCGCCTCGAACGGCTCAGTCAACGGGATGATGGCCAGCATGTCGCCGCTGGGCGGTGGGATCGCGATGTTCCTGATGATGCTGGGCGAGATCCTGCCCGGCGGCATCGGTTCCGGCGTCGCGATCATGGTGGTGATGGCGCTGCTCGCGGTCTTCATAGCCGGACTGATGGTCGGGCGCACACCCGAGTACCTGGGCAAGAAGGTCGAGGCGAAAGAGATCAAGCTGGCCATGCTGGCCGTACTGGTGATCCCGGTCTCCATGCTGGGCTTCTCGGCCATCGCCGCCGTCCTGCCCGAAGCGCTTAAGGGCTTGCTCAACTCCGGCCCGCACGGACTTTCGGAGATCCTCTACGCCTACGTTTCGGGCACCGCCAACAACGGTTCGGCCTTCGCCGGCCTCACCGCCAACGCCCCCTGGTGGAACACGACCCTGGGCCTGGCGATGCTGATGGGTCGCTTCATTCCGATCGTGACGGTCCTGGCCATCGCCGGATCCATCGCCGGCAAGCCCAAACTCGCTCCCACCGCCGGCACCCTGCCGACTGACACCGGACAGTTCGTCGGCCTTCTGGTCGGCGTGATCCTCATCCTCGGCGGACTGCAGTTCTTTCCAGCCCTGGCCCTCGGCCCGATCGTCGAGCACTTCCAGGCGCTGGAACTGCTGGCCGCACGCTAGTTCTCGCAAGGCGTCTCACATGACCGCTTCCTATGTTCCCCAAGGCGAGAGCCGGCGAAAGGCCTCCGCCCTCGCCTCCAGCCTTTCCCCCTCGCTGCTGGCGCGCGCCGGGCGCGACGCCGTGGTCAAGCTCGACCCGCGCAAGCTGACCGGAAACCCGGTGATCTTCGCGACCTGGATCGTGGCCCTGCTGGCGACCATTTCCGCAGGCGCCGAGATCGCCGCCGGGCGGCCCTGGAGCTTCGAGGTGCAGATCGCCCTCTGGCTCTGGGCCACCGTGCTCTTCGCCAACCTGGCCGAGAGCATCGCCGAGGGCCGCGGCAAGGCCGCCGCCGACTCCCTGCGCGCCACCCGGGTGACGACCAAGGCCAAGCTGATCGTCGATCCCACGACCGGGACGATCGTCCCGACCCCCGCGCACAAGCTGGGCGTAGGCGAGGTGGTGCTGGTCGAGGCCGGCGACGTCATTCCCGCCGACGGCGAGATCATCGAGGGCGTCGCCTCGGTCAACGAGGCCGCCATCACCGGCGAAAGCGCGCCGGTGATCCGCGAGAGCGGCGGCGACCGCTCTGCCGTCACCGGAGGCACCACCGTCGTCTCCGACTGGCTGAAGATCCGGGTCACCTCGGAGGCCGGCCAGACCTTCCTCGACCGCATGATCGCGATGGTCGAAGGCGCCGACCGCAGAAAGACCCCCAACGAGATCGCGCTGGCGGTACTGCTGGCCGGCCTGACCCTGGTGTTCCTGATCGCCGTGGCGACCCTGCTCGGCCTCGGAAAGTACTCGGGCGTCGAACTCTCGCCCATGGTGCTTGGCGCGCTGTTCGTGACGCTCATCCCCACGACGATCGGCGGCCTCCTCTCGGCCGTCGGCATCGCAGGCATGGACCGGCTGCTGAAGGTCAACGTCCTGGCCACATCGGGTCGGGCGGTCGAGGCCGCGGGCGACGTGGACACCTTGCTGCTGGACAAGACCGGCACCATCACCTTCGGCAACCGCATGGCCACTGAGGTCATTCCAGCGCCGGGCGTCCGGCCGGAGACCGCCATGCGCGCCACCTTGATGGCTTCGCTCGGCGATGAGACGCCGGAGGGCCGCTCCATCGTCGAGCTGGCCCAGGCCCAAGGCCTGGAATTGAGCCCGCCAGCCGACGCGGTCGTCATTCCCTTCAGCGCCACCACCCGCCAGTCCGGCCTGGACGGCGACGGCCAGTCCTGGCGCAAGGGCGCGGTCGACGCGGTGATCCGGTCGCTGGATCTCCAGCCGCACCAGGTCCCGACCGAACTCGCGGCCGCGGTCGACAGGATCGCCCGCTCGGGCGGCACGCCGCTGGCGGTGAGCCAGGACGGCGTCCTGGTCGGCGTCATCCACTTGAAGGACGTGGTCAAGCCTGGCGTGAAGGAGCGGTTCGCCGACCTGCGCCGCATGGGCCTGCGCACCGTGATGATCACCGGCGACAATCCGGTGACCGCCGCGGCCATCGCCTCCGAGGCCGGCGTCGACGACTTCCTCGCCGAGGCGACTCCGGAGGACAAGCTGCGGCTGATCCGCGAGGAGCAGGCCAAGGGCCGCCTTGTGGCCATGTGCGGCGACGGCGCCAACGACGCCCCGGCGCTCGCCCAATCCGACGTCGGCGTGGCGATGCAGACCGGCGCCCAGGCCGCCCGCGAGGCCGGGAACATGGTGGATCTCGACTCCGACCCCACAAAAGTCATCGAGATCGTCGAGGTCGGGAAGCAGATGCTGATCACTCGCGGCGCGCTTACCACCTTTTCCATCGCCAATGACGTGGCCAAGTACTTCGCAATCATCCCGGCGATGTTCGTCAGCGCCCTGCCCGCCCTGGGCGCGCTCAACATCATGGGCCTCTCCAGCCCGCAGAGCGCGATCCTCTCGGCGGTGATCTTCAACGCCCTGATCATAGTCGCACTGATCCCGCTGGCGCTGCGCGGCGTGCGCTACCAGGCGATCGGGGCCGGGCGGCTGCTGTCACGCAACCTGCTGGTCTATGGCCTGGGCGGCCTCGTCGCGCCCTTCGTGGGGATCAAGCTCATCGATCTGTTCCTCTCGGGCGTGGGACTCGCATGATGCTGATGCGCGAAGCCCTGGTGTCCTGCGCACTGATCGCCCTTCTCTTCCTTTGCGCCCTCATCGGCTCGGCGGCATGAGCCGCCGGTTCAACAAGGTTCAGTACATGTTTTCCTTCGATCACCCTCGCGCCCTGCTCGCCGCCGGCGCCGTCGGCCTAGCCGTCGCAGCGCCCGCTGCGGCAGAGCCCGTGAGCCTGTCCTTCAATCTGGGCGCAGCCACCGACTACGTCTGGCGCGGGGTCAGCCAGACCAACGAAGACCCGCAGGTCTTCGGCGGCGTCGACGCGGCCATCGGGTCCATGGGTTATGCGGGGATCTGGGCGTCCAACATCGACTATGGTTACGGCACGGATGCGGAGGTCGACCTCTATGCCGGCGTCCGCCCGAGGGTCGGCCCAGTCACCCTCGACCTCGGCGTCACCTACTACGGCTATGTCGGCCTGCCGTCGGGGATCGACCGTGACTTCGTGGAGCTCAAGGCTGGCGGATCGATGCCGCTGGGGCCGGCCGTGGTAGGCGCTGCGGTGGCCTGGTCGGACGACTATTACGGCCACGCCGGCAACTCGACTTACTACGAGGTCAACGGCTCCTTCCCGGTCGGCCAGAGCCTGACCCTCTCGGGCGCAGTCGGCCGCCAGGACGTGCAGCGCGGCCGGGACTACAACACCTGGAACCTGGGCGCCTCCTATGCCGTGAACGACGTGGTGGGCTTCGATCTTCGCTACCACGACACCAGCGAGCACGATCTCGGCGACGTCTATGACAGCCGGGTGGTGCTCGGCGTGAAGGCCGCCTTCTAAGGAATCGCCGCCATGCTCAGCCTTCTTCGCCCCGCCGTCGTCTCGATGGTCTTCTTCACCCTGCTGCTCGGCCTGGCCTATCCCCTAGCCGTCACGGGCGTCGCGCAGCTCGCCTTTCCCTTCCAGGCCAACGGAAGTCTGGAACGCGTGGGCGGCAAGACTGTGGGCTCGAAACTGATCGGCCAGAACTTCGCCCGGCCGCAGTACCTGCACCCCCGCCCCTCGGCCGCGGGCGCCGCCGGCTACGACGCCTCGGCCTCCTCCGGCTCCAATCTTGGGCCGCTGAACCCGGATCTCACAGCTCAGGTCGCCGACCGCGCGGCGGCCCTGCGCCCCGAGGCCGGCGGGAAGACCATCCCCGCAGACGCCGTCACGGCCTCAGGCTCAGGGCTCGATCCGGACGTTTCGCCCGACTATGCGCGCCTCCAGGCGGCCCGTATCGCCCAGGCGCGCGGCGTCGAGCCGCGGCTCGTCCAGGAGCTCATCGCCGCCCAGGTCGAGGGTCGTACTTTCGGGCTCCTCGGCCAGCCCCGGGTGAATGTGCTGATGACCAACCTGGCGCTCGACGCCCGCTATCCGCTGCGACACCCTCCCGCCTCATGACCATGGACGAACCCAGACGGCCCGACCCCGACGCCCTGCTGGCGGCCACCGCCCAGCCGGGCCGGGGCCGGCTCAAGGTCTTCCTGGGAATGTCGCCGGGGGTCGGAAAGACCTTCGAGATGCTGCGCGCCGCTCGCCGCCGAAAGGCGGAGGGCGGCGACGTCGTGGTCGGCGTCGTCGAGACCCATGGCCGGCGCGAGACCCAGGCCCTGTTGCGGGGCCTGGAAGTGATGGCGCGCAAGCCGATCGAGTATCGTGAGCGCACGCTGCTGGAGTTCGACCTCGACGCCGCCCTGGCGCGTGCGCCGCAGCTTCTGCTGGTCGACGAGTACGCTCATTCCAACGCGCCGGGCTCGCGCCACGCCAAGCGCTGGCAGGACGTTGACGAACTGCTGGCCGCTGGCATCGACGTCTGGACCACGCTGAACGTCCAGCATCTGGAGAGCCTGCGCGAGGTGGTCTGGAAGATCACCGGCGTACGCCAGCGCGAAACCGTTCCGGACAGCGCCCTCTCCCGCGCCGACGAGATCGAGCTGATCGACATCACGCCCTCCGAGCTTCGCGAGCGCATGGCCGAGGGCAAGGTCTACATCGGCGACACGGCGCGATTGGCGGCCGAACGCTTCTTCAAGCCCGAGAACCTGACCGCCCTGCGCGAACTGGCGCTGCGCCGCGCCGCGCAGACGGTCGATGACCAGTTGGTCGGCGCTATGAAGCGCGCCGGCGTCGAAGGGCCGTGGGCGGCCGGCGAGCGGATCCTGGTGCTGGTGGGACCTGATGCGACCGCCGGGGCGCTGGTGCGCACCGGCCGTCGGCTTTCCGACATGATGATGGACGCGCCCTGGACCGTGGCGCACGTGGAGCGCCCCAACGCGCCGCCCGCCGCCACCGCGGGCCAGGCGCGGCTCAATGAGGCGCTGAAGCTGGCCGAGCAACTCGGCGGCGCTACGGTGGTGCTTAGCGGCGATGACCTCGTCGCCAGCGTTCTGGACTTCGCCCGCCGCAACAACGTCACCCAGATCGTCGTCGGCAAGTCCACGCACCGCCGGCGCAACCCGCTGCGCCGCTCCCTCATCCGCGCCCTGCTGGACGAGGCGCAGGGCGCGGCGCTGCATGTCGTCACTGAAGGCGCCGAGACCGACGCCCCGCCGCCTCGCCGCCGGCCGGCGCCCATCGCCGCCTGGCCCTGGGCCGGACACCTGGCCGCCGTCGCCTTGGTCAGCACCGCGGCCTTCCTGGCCCGGATGACGTTCACAGTCGCCGAGACCGCGAACCTGGCGATGATCTTCATGATGAGCGTGCTGATCAGCGGCCTGGCCTTCGGCCTGTGGCCGGCGCTGACGGCGGCTGCGCTCAGCGCCTTCGTCTACAACTTCTTCTTTCTCGAGCCGCAATTGACCATCCGCATCGGCCATCCGGCCGATGTCCTGACCTTCGCCGTGTTCTTCGCTGTGGCTGTGGCGACCGGCTGGCTGACAGGGCGCGTCCGCGACCAGGCCCGCGCCGTCGCCCGACGCGCGTCTGCTATCTCCGCCCTGCTGGCGGCGAGCCGCCGCCTTTCCTCCGCGGCGAAGCAGGAAACCGCCGCCCAGGCGCTCGCCGAGCAGCTCGCGGCGGCGACCAATGGCGCGGCTGTGGTGTTCACCCCTGCGGGCGACGACATCGTCCTGGTCGCAGGATCCCCGCCCCTCGAAGCCCTGGCCGCAGGGGACATGGCCGCGGCGCGTTGGGCGTGGGAGCGTGGCGAGCCGGCAGGCGCAGGCACCGGCACCCTGCCCACCGCCGCCTGGACCTTCCGGCCGCTGCAAGGCGTGAAGGCTCGCGCCGGGGTCGCCGGCGTGCAGCCCCAGGCCTTGGCCCTGGAGGACAGCGAGCGGTTCGTCTCGGCCCTGCTGGACCAGGGCGCATTGGCGTTGGAACGCGCCGAGTTCGCCGCCCAGGCCGCCGACGCCGAGGCGCTGCGGCGCACCGACCGGCTGCGCGGCGCCCTGCTGAATTCGGTCAGTCACGACCTGCGCACGCCTCTGTCGGCTGTGCTGGGGTCGGTCACCACCCTGCTCGACTACGGTAAGTCGTTGAGCGCCAGCGTCCGCCAGGATCTGCTGGAATCCATCCGCGAAGAGGCCGAGCGTCTGAACCGCTACGTCGGGGATCTCCTCGACATGACGCGGCTGGAAGGCGGCGCCCTGGTCACGCGCCGCGACTGGGTCGACATCCGCGACGTGCTGCGCGCCGCCGTCGACCGCGTGAAGCGCCGGCTGGACAAGCGGACCGTGACCCGCGACTTCCCCGCCCAGCTTTCCATGGTCAAGGCCGACCCATCCCTGCTGGAGCAGGCCCTCGTGAATATCCTCGAAAACGCCATCGCCTACAGCCCCGACGGCACCGCGATCGAGGTGGCCGCCTACGAGGATCGGGGCAACGTGGTGATCTCCATCGAGGATGAAGGCCGCGGTATTCCCACCGAGGAGCTCGAAAGGGTCTTCGAGAAGTTCCGGCGGATGGAGGAGTCCAGCGACCGCGGTAAGGGCGCGGGGCTTGGACTTGCCATTTCCAAGGGCTTCGTCGAAGCCATGGGCGGGCGCATCGCCGCGGCGAGCCCGATCCACGACGGCCGCGGCACCCGGATCCTGATCAGCCTTCCCAAGGAGCGCCCGATGCCCGGGCACATGCTGTGAGCGCCTATCGCCCCCGCATCCTCGTCATCGACGACGAGCCGCAGATCCATCGCTTCCTGCAGCCGGCCCTGGAGGCGGCCGGCTATGATCCGGTGCGCGCCGACACCGCCGCGGACGGGTTGCGGGAGCTCGCCCGCAAAGCGCCCGACGCGGTCGTCCTCGATCTCGGACTGCCCGACCTCGACGGAAAGGACGTCCTGGCCAAGGCGCGTGCCTTCTACGAGGGTCCGATCATCGTCCTCTCGGCCCGCGACAAGGAAACCGAGAAGATCGACACCCTCGACCTGGGCGCCGACGACTATGTCGAAAAGCCCTTCGGCGTGGGCGAACTGCTGGCGCGCATCCGCGTCGCCCTGCGCCATCGCCTGCGCGACCAGGGCGCCGAGCCAATCGTCTCCGCCGGCGACCTGACCATCGATCTGGTGAAGCGCCTCGTCACCCGGGCTGGGCAGCAAATCCGCCTGTCACCGAAGGAGTATGATCTGCTGGCCCAACTGGTCAGCGGAGCGGGCAAGGTCCTAACCCATCGCCAGCTCCTGACCGCGGTTTGGGGGCCGGCCCACGAGGAGGACGTGCAGTATCTGCGCGTCTTTGTCGCCCAGCTCCGCCAGAAGGTCGAACCCGACCCCAGCGCGCCGAGCCTGATCACCACCGAGCCTGGCGTTGGCTACCGCTGGACCGGCTGAAGCGCACCGCGCTTTGCGAGCGCCAGGATAGCGTCATAGGGGATCGCGGGAATTTCGCGCAGGCGCATGCGCGTCCATTGCAGGCGGCCCATCTGGCGAACCCCGGCCCGCACCGAACCATCGATCGACCGCACCCCCAGCGCCGCAAGGATCAGCCGGGTGCGGGGCGCATGATAGCTGTCGGTGCAGACGATCGCGCCGGCCAGGCCTTCCTCGCGGATAAACCGGGCTGCGGCTACGCCGGTCTGAAGCGTGTCCATGCTGGCCTCGTCCAGGACAAGGCGTTCAGGCGCAACGCCCCCAGCGATCAGCCGCTCAGCCATGATGGAGGCTTCGGAAGGCCCATAGCGCCCGACGCCGCCTGAGCAGAAGACGAGGGCCCCCGGATGGGCCAGGGCGAGCCGGCGGCCGCCTTCGATGCGTCGCAGAAGCGCGGCGCTGGCCGAGCCGTCCGGACGAACGGCCGCGCCGAGAATGACGATCAGATGTTCGGGCACGGCCAAGCATGGCCAGCGGAATCGGCCGCGTCTAGGCCCGGGCTTCGTGGTTCATCGGAGGACGATGCTCTTCGATGAGGTCGTCCTGCTCGGCCTGCCTGACGGCGCTGCGCACGTTCAGGCGCGTCATCACATCGGCGTCCTCGCCATAGGTTTCCCGAGCCTGCGCGAGTTGCTCGCGCCAGGCGACCCTGGACAGGCTTTCGGTTTCACCAACGAAGAGGAGGTCCACGCCACGGTCCGCCGGCTTGCAGATCACGTAGTTCGCGCCGGCAGGCGGCAGGACGCGGTCCTCCTCAAGGGCGGTGTAACGATAGACGGCGCCGGACTTTCCGGCGATTTCGATCTGACGGGCCAACGCACGCTCCCGACCTTGAGGTAGATGCTCCGAGGCCGGACGAGCCGCCCTCGCCCTCTCTAAGGCTCGCGACTTGGGCGAAAAATGGGCCATCGGCCGTCGGCGCCGCATCACCTTGTCGCGAGTCGAAAGACCCGCCGAATCGCGGAACAACCTTCGCCATAAGGCGTTCGGCCTCCTAAGGCGGCTCTGATAGGTTGACCGCCGAGGCGTTTCGACTCACCTAAACGCTGCCTCTGGGGCCAGACGCGAGCCGATGGAACGACCCGCCGATTTCAGCCTGAAGGAAGACACCGACGGCACGACAGCCGTGCTGTCGGGGGACTGGACCGCCACCTCGACAGGGGACGCGGCCGCGCGCCTCATCAACGCGTTTCGCAACGACGAGCTGCACGGGCTGGACCTCACCAGCGTCCGCAGGCTCGACACCGCAGGCGCATATGCCGTCATTCGCGCGGTGGGCGATGGCCCGGCCCGCGAAAAGATCGAAGCCCGGCCCGAAACCCGCCGGCTTCTGGAGCTCGTCGGCGCCGCCGCCTCCAATCGCCCCGAAAAGCGCAAGACGCCCACCGGCTTCTACGAACTGGCGATCCGCGTCGGGCGCGGCGTGTTCGACCTGGGCGGCGAGATCTTCGAGACGATGGTGTTCGTGGGCCACCTGCTGGTGGTGCTCGGCCGCACCATCGTCAAACCGTCACGCATCCGGTGGCCGGCCGTGGTCGCCCTGTCCGAACGGGCGGGCCTGGACGCGATCCCGATCGTGGCCATCACCTCGTTCTTCATCGGCGCGGTGGTAGGCCTGCTGGGCGCAAACATGCTGCGCCAGTTCGGAGCCCAGGTGTTTGCGGTCGAGCTGATCGGCATCGCCGTCCTGCGCGAGTTCAACATCCTGATCACGGCGATCCTGCTCGCCGGCCGGTCCGCCTCGGCCTTCGCCGCGGAGATCGGCTCGATGAAGATGAACCAGGAAGTCGACGCCATGAAGGTGCTCGGGGTCGATCCGTTCGAAGCCCTGGTCTTCCCGCGCTTCGCCGCCCTGCTGGCCATCATTCCGCTGCTGACCTTTGTCGCCACGATCGCAGGCCTTGTCGGCGGCCTGGTGGTCACCTGGTCGGTGCTCGACCTCGGCCCTTCGTTCTTCCTTCAGCGCATTGTCGACAATGTCGGGCCGACCCACTTCCTCGTCGGGCTGTCCAAGGCGCCGGTCATGGCGGCGGTGATCGCCGGCATCGGCTGCCGTCAGGGCATGGAGGTCGGCGGCGACGTGGAATCCCTCGGCCGCCGGGTGACCGCGGCCGTCGTGCACGCCATCTTCGCGATCATCGTGATCGATGCCGCCTTCGCCCTGCTCTACATGCAGCTGGATATCTAAGTGACTGATATTCCAAGTCAAATTGACGACGAAGGCCCCGCGATCGAAGTTCGCGGCCTGCGCTCGCAGTTCGGCGACAATGTCGTGCACGACAACCTCGACCTGACCGTCCAGCGGGGCGAGGTTATGGGTGTGGTGGGCGGCTCGGGCACCGGCAAGTCAGTCCTGCTGAACACCATCATCGGCCTGCGCCGGCCGCAGGCGGGCACGGTCAAGGTCCTGGGCCAGGACATCCAGCACGCCTCGCGTCGCCGCTGGTCGGAGATCGAGCGGAGCTGGGGCGTGCTGTTCCAGCAGGGCGCGCTCTTCTCGAACCTGACGGTTCGCGAAAACGTCGCCGCTCCCATGCACGAACACACGACGCTCTCGCGAAAGGTCATCGACGAGTTGGCGGACCTGAAGATCGCCTTGGTCGGCCTGCGCTCCGGCGCCGGCGACCTCAAGCCCGCGGAGCTCTCCGGCGGCATGCGTAAGCGCGCCGGCCTGGCCCGGGCGCTCGCCCTGGACCCTCAGTTGCTGTTCCTCGATGAACCGACCGCGGGCCTGGACCCGATCGGCGCGGGCGCGTTCGACGAGTTGATCCGCGACCTGTCCGACAGCCTGGACCTGACGGTGTTCATGATCACGCACGACCTCGACACGCTCTATACGATCACCGACCGGGTGGCGGTGATCGCCGATCGCCACGTCATCGCGACGGCGCCGGTTCACGAACTCGAGCGTTCCACACACCCGTGGATACAGGAATATTTCCTCGGCCCGCGCGGTCGCGCGGCCGCAGTCGCATCTGAAAGAGCCGGGAAGTCGGTCTGATGGAAAAAGACGCCAACTACGCCCTGGTGGGCTTTTCGACCCTGTTGCTCTTCACCGGCCTGGTGATCTTCTCACTATGGTTGGCGCGGCTGCAGTTCGCCCAGGATTACGACGTCTACGACATCGTCTTCTATGGCCCGGTGCGCGGCCTGAGCCAGGGCGGCGAAGTCCACTTCAACGGCATCAAGGTCGGTGAAGTGACCCGCATCCAGCTCGACCCGGATGACCCCAACCGCGTCATCGCCCGCGCGCGGGTCAGTTCCGACGTCCCCATCCGGGTCGACTCCTTCGCCACCCTGGAGCCGCAAGGCATCACCGGGGTCAACTATGTCCAGATCACTGCCGGCACCCCGGCCAAGCGCCTGCTCAAGGACACAGTCCCGCCAGGCAAGGTGCCCAGGCTCCGAACCCAGCGAAGCACCCTCGCCGACCTGCTTGAGGGCGGCGGCACGGTGCTGACGCGAACAGTCGAGGCCCTGGACCGGGTCAATCGCGTGCTGTCGGATCAGAACATCAAGACCGTCAGCGCCGCGATTAGCGACGCCCAAGCGGTGACCGCCGAACTCAAGGCGCGCCGGGCGCTGATCGCCGACGCCCAGAAGTCGCTGCAAAGCATCGACAAGGCGGCGACCGAGATCGCCGCGCTCAGCCAGTCCAGCCGCCAGCTTGTCGATGGCGACGGCAAACGGACGCTGGAAAATCTCGCCCAAGCCTCCGAGGAGGCGCAGGGCGCCGCTAAGGACATTCGCGGCATGCTTACGCGGCTCGACGGGCCCACCAACGAATTCGCCACGAACGGGCTGCCGCAGCTAACCTCCGCGATCCAGTCGCTTCAGCAGACGGCCGAGTCGCTCGACCGGCTGATCCGCGACCTGGAATCCAACCCCCGCGGGCTGGTCGGCAAGGCGCCGGCGCAGGAAATCAGGGTCAAGCCATGAGAGCTCTTCAACGCGCGCTTCGGCCGCTGGCGCTGGCCGCCGTCGCTGTAAGCCTCTCGGCCTGCATCTCCGTCTTCCCGAAGGAAGATCCCTCGCAGCTCTACCGGTTCGACGGCGTGCCCGCGCCAGCAGAGGCCAGCGCCGCCGCGGCCGACAGTTTCGGGGTGCTGCGGGTCAACGGGGCCTTCGTCCAAGCCTCGTCCGGCGACCGCATGGTGGCGGTCACGGGCGACCGAGTCGCCTACATCGCCGACGCCCGCTGGGTGTCGCCCGCCTCGGTCCTGTTCAACGAGGCCGTTCTGCGGACCTTCGACTACAACGCGGGCCCGGCCCGGTTGGTCACGCGCGGCGAAGTGCGCAAGGCCGACTATGCCCTGCGCATCGACGTGACCCGATTCGAGGTCGTCTATGATCGCGGCGAGAAGGCCGCGCCCAACATCGTCGTCGGCCTGCGGCTCAACCTTGTGAAGACCGAAGACCGTTCTCTGGCGGGATCAAAGATGATCGAGACCACGGTCCGCGCCGGCGACAACCGCATCTCGGCCATCGTGCGCGCGTTCGACGAGGCGGTGGCCCAGGCGCTGAGCCAGACGCTCGCCTGGACCAACGCCCGCGGCGCGGCCTAGCCCTCCAGGCCGGCGATCCGCTTGGCCGCCGTGATCGTGTTCTGCAGCAGGCAGGCGACGGTCATCGGCCCGACGCCCGCAGGCACCGGGGTGATGTGACCGGCGACGCTCAGCGCCTCCTTGTAGGCGACGTCGCCGACCAGCTTGGTCTTGCCTTGGGCCGCCTTGACCGGATCGCTGAACGGCACGCGGTTGATGCCGACGTCGATGACGGTGGCGCCCGGCTTGATCCAATCGCCCTTGATCATCTGCGGCCGGCCCACGGCGGCGACCAGGATATCGGCCTCGCGGCACACGGCCGGCAGGTCCTGGGTGCGGGAGTGGGCGATGGTGACCGTGCAGTCGGCCTGCAGCAGAAGCTGGGCGATCGGCTTGCCCACCAGCACCGAGCGTCCGACGACCACGGCTCGCTTGCCGGTCAGATCGCCCAGGGTTTCCCGAAGCAGGATCATGCATCCCAGCGGGGTGCAGGGCACCAGCGAGGGCAGCCCCTGGGCCAACCGGCCGGCGTTGACCACATGAAGGCCATCGACGTCCTTGTTCGGGTCGATGGCTTCGATGACCGCTTTTTCGTCCAGTCCCTTGGGCAACGGCAATTGCACCAGGATGCCGTGGATCGTCGCGTCCTTGTTCAACTGGTCGACTAGGGCCAGCAGTTCAGTCTGGCTGACATCGGCCGGCAACAGGTGGGTCACCGAGTGCATCCCGGCGGCCTTGGAGTGCTCGCCCTTCGAACGGACATAGACCTGGCTGGCGGGGTCCTCGCCGACCAGCACCACCGCGAGACCCGGCTGCAGGCCATGTTCGGCCTTGAGTTTGGCGACCTCCTGCGCGGCGGCTTCGCGCAGGCGCTCGGCCATGATCTTGCCGTCGATGATCTCTGCCTGGGACATGTGCACTCCTGCTCGGAACTCGCGCTCGCACTACCCGTTCAGCCTGCGCCGCGCAATGCGGCTCGGAGTCACGAGTTGAGCAAGTTCAGCGAAGCCTTCACGAAGTTTGCAAGTGCGACCGCGCGGTGGACCGGACGACCGTTAGTGTTCGTTGGCTGCTGCGCACTGGTTATCGCTTGGGCCGCGTCCGGCCCTATATTCAAATTCTCGGACACGTGGCAGTTGGTGATCAATACATCGACGACCATCGTCACGTTTCTTATGGTCTTCCTGATTCAAAACACCCAGAATCGAGACAACAACGCCATTCACGCCAAGCTTGATGAACTGATCAGGGTCGGCAAAGCTCACAACGCCTTCATCGGCATCGAGAACTTGGCGGACAAAGAACTCGAGAGCATCCTCAAGAAGCTCGACGAAGAGTCGGAGGATATCCGCAAGATCAGCGGCGCGATCCCCGATCGCCGGCCCGCGGCGACCAAGCGGAAGGCCCCTGCCAAGCGGACTGCCGGTTCGACGCCCCGAAAGCGCGCCTAGAGCCGCAGCCAGGCTGCGACCGCCCAGGCGTGCGAGTCGTGACGCAGCGAAGCGATCGCCTCCAGAGGGCCGAGCCAGACGAGGGCATGGTCTTCTTCGACCTTAAGAGTCTCGTCTTCGCCGATCAGCTCCAGACGAAAGAAGTCGCTCCGATTATTCCAGGCGACGCCCTCGGTGTTCAGGAAATACTGGTCGGCGTGACTGAACGGCTCGGCGGCCGAGACTTTCAAAC
This sequence comes from Pseudomonadota bacterium, assembly GCA_023445705.1. Taxonomy (GTDB): domain Bacteria; phylum Pseudomonadota; class Alphaproteobacteria; order Caulobacterales; family Caulobacteraceae; genus Phenylobacterium. The sequence goes on along the minus strand of JAEXKM010000194.1, from coordinate 864 downwards.
CGGCCTCTTCGCCGTACTCGCGGACCACCGCCTGGGCTGAGGTTTCACCGGGATCGACCCCGCCGCCCGGAAGGTCAAACCAGGGCGGAGCGTCAGGTTTCGTGACTTTGACTACAGCAACCTGACCATCGCGCTCCAGGATCCCGAACGCCGCCGGGCGGTCGGCATAGTCGCGCCCCGGCAGCAAATCCCCGAACTGCGGCGGCTTTTTCATGGTCAGTCTCGTCCGTAGAGGGAGTCGAAGGGATCGACCTTGCCGGCCAACACATCCTCGACCCGCAGGGCCGGCCAGCCGACCGTCGCGCGCGGACTGGCGCGCCATGCCGAGACGATCATGTCCCGCAGCTCTGAGGCGCCGACGGCCAGGCGGTCGGTGGCGAATTCGACGCCGCGCGCATCGCCGGCCCCAAGCCCGCCGGCCTTTTCGAGGCGATAGAGCGGAATGACCTGGGTCGCGGTTTCGCCGAGATATTCGACGGTCCGCTTCTCGATCGGGCAGTCGCAGGACTTCAGCGGCGCCACCTTCCTGGAGACATCGGCAGGTTTGACATTGGCGAAGACGAAGTCGCCCTCGAAAGGCCCGTGGATCCGGGCGGTCGTGAAGCCCTCGGGATTGGGAAACTCGCCCCAGCCGTTGTAGTGCACGGTCACGTGCAGCGGCTGGGCGCCGTCGCCGACATAGTGCGAGAGGTCGCCGATGGTCCGCAGGATCTGCGCCTCGCGCCGCGCCATGTCGCGGACGTACCAGGCCTTGCGCACGCGGTTCTTCTCCCGCGCCGCCATGAAACTCGCCACGCGCCAGTAGCCGAAGTCCTTGGTGAGCTGCTGGTGCTGGTCGATGATCGCATAGGGCAGATAGCCGGC
>JAEXKM010000125.1 GCA_023445705.1 Pseudomonadota bacterium | reverse complement strand
CCGCGCCAAGCCCGCACCCTCCAGGTGATCCATGAAACGCGCCCCTCGCAGCCGTCAACGCCATGATTTATATGCGAAATATCACGATTACGACAGCGAAATCAGCGACTTACTTGGAGAATGTGGGGAAGAAAGGCGACCTGATCGCCGAGATCGACTCCCAGCCGCAGCAGAACGCCCTGCGGACCGCCCAGGCCCAGGTGAACAACGCCCGCGCCCAACGCCTGCAGGCCGAGGCCACCCTGACCGAGACGACCCTCGCCTTCGAGCGGCAGAAGCAGATGCTGGCCGCCGACGCCACCTCGCGCGCCGACTACGAAACCGCCCGGGCGGCGCTGAAGACCGCGCAGGGCCAGCTCGCCGCCTTCGACGCCCAGATCGCCCAGGCCTCGGTGTCGGTGGAAACCGCCAATGTGAACCTGGGCTACACCCGCATCGTCGCGCCGATCGATGGGACCGTGGTCGCCATCGTCACCCAGCAAGGCCAGACGGTGAACGCCAACCAGGCCGCGCCGACCATCGTCAAGCTGGCCCAGCTCGACACCATGACCGTGAAGGCCGAGATCTCCGAAGCCGACGTGGTGAAGGTCCAGCCCGGCCAGGAGGTCTACTTCACCATCCTCGGCGAGCCGGACAAGCGCCGCTACGCCAAGCTGCGCACCGTCGAACCGGCGCCTGAATCCATCGAGAGCGAGAGCACCGGCTCGAGCTCCGCCAGCTCCAGCAGCTCTTCGACGGCGGTCTACTACAACGGCCTGTTCGACGTTCCGAACCCCGACGGGCGGCTGCGCACGTCGATGACCGCCCAGGTCTACATCGTGCTGGGCCAGGCCAAGGGCGTGCTGACCGTTCCCTCGGCCGCGCTCGGCGACCGCGGCCGCGACGGCGCCTATCCGGTCCAGGTCGTGCTGGAGAACGGCAAGGTCGAGACCCGCAAGGTGAAGATCGGCCTCAACAATAACGTCACCGCAGAGGTGATTTCCGGTCTCAAGGCCGGCGAGGAGGTGGTGGTTGCGGCCGCAGCGCCTGGCGGCCCGCCGCAGCAGGGCGGCGGCGCAGGCGGAGGCGGTTCGCGCCGCCGCGGCCCGCCCGGGCCGTTCGGGTTCTGACCATGGCCGCCCCGCTCATCGAGGTCCGCGGCCTGCGCCGGGAGTTCCCGGCCGGCGAAGGGACCATCGCGGTCCTCAAGGACATCGACCTGACCATCCAGGCCGGCGAGCTGGTCGCCATCGTCGGCGCCTCGGGCTCGGGCAAGTCGACCCTGATGAACATCCTCGGCTGCCTGGATCGCCCGACCAGCGGCTCCTACCGCGTGGCTGGCCGGGAGACCGGCGCGCTCGACCCCGACGAACTGGCCGAACTGCGGCGCGAGCATTTCGGGTTCATCTTCCAGCGCTACCATCTGCTGTCGGACCTCAACGCCCTCGGCAATGTCGAGGTGCCGGCGGTCTATTCCGGCAAGTCCCGCGAGGCGCGGCGGACGCGGGCCACCGAGATCCTGACACGGCTGGGCCTCGCCGACCGCCTGGGACACCGACCGGGCCAGCTCTCGGGCGGCCAGCAGCAGCGCGTGTCGATCGCCCGGGCGCTGATGAACGGCGGCGAGGTGGTGCTGGCTGACGAACCCACCGGCGCCCTCGACAAGGCCAGCGGCGAGGAGGTGATGCGGATCCTCGAGGAGCTGCACGCCGAAGGCCACACCGTCATCATCGTCACCCACGACATGAAGGTCGCCGAGCACTGCCAGCGGATCATCGAAATCAGCGACGGCGAGATCATCGCCGACCGGACGACAACCAAGGAGGCGCTGCCGCCGGCGATACGCGCCACGCCCCCGGCTCAGCAGGAGAGCGACCTGAGCGCCATGGCCGACCGCTTCCGCGAGGCGTTCCGGATGGCGGTCCTGGCGATGAACGCGCACCGGATGCGCACCTTCCTGACCATGCTGGGCATCATCATCGGCATCGCCTCGGTGGTGTCGGTGGTGGCGCTCGGCGAAGGCTCGCGCCGGCAGGTCCTGGCCAATATCAGCGCGATCGGCACCAACACGCTCGACATCATGCCGGGTAAGGACTTCGGCGACATGCGCTCGGGCGCGGTGCGCACCCTGGTCGCGGCCGACGCCGACGCCCTGGCCCAGCAGTCCTATGTCGACAGCGTCACCCCCACGGCCCAGACCAGCGTCACCCTGCGCTTCGGCAACGTGGCCGCCACAGGGCAGGCCACGGGGGTCGGCGACCAGTACTTCCGGGTCAAGGGCATGCAGATCGCCCAGGGCGCGTTCTTCGGGCCCGAGGCGGTCAAGTCCTACGCCCAGGACGCAGTGATCGACCAGAACACCCTCAACACCCTGTTCGCCGACTTTCAGGGTGATCCGATCGGCCAGATCATTCTGGTCGGCTCGATGCCGGCGCGGGTCGTCGGCGTCGCCAAGGCCAGCTCCGGATTCGGCGGCGGCCGGGACACGGTCACCGTCTACCTGCCCTACACCACCGTCCAGGCCCGCATGCTGGGCGACACCACCCTGCGCAGCGTGACCGTGCGGGTGAAGGACGACACCACCAGCGACGTGGCCGAGGCGGCGGTGACCAAGCTGCTCACCCAGCGGCACGGGACCAAGGACTTCTTCATCGTCAACACCGACGAGATCCGCCAGACCATCACCTCGACCACCCAGACCATGACCATCCTGATCTCGGCCATCGCCGTGATCTCCCTGATCGTGGGCGGCATCGGGGTGATGAACATCATGCTGGTCTCGGTCACCGAGCGCACGGGCGAGATCGGCGTGCGCATGGCGGTGGGCGCCCGCCAGAGCGACATCCTGCAGCAGTTCCTGATCGAGGCCGTGCTGGTCTGCCTGCTGGGCGGGATCCTCGGCGTCCTTGGCGCGCTCGGCTTCGGCGCCCTGTTCCAGATCTTCAGCAGCAATTTCAAGCTCGCCTACTCGGCCGCCTCGATCATCGCGGCCTTCGCGTGCTCCACCCTGATCGGCGTCGTCTTCGGTTATCTGCCGGCCCGCAGCGCCGCGCGTCTCGACCCCGTCGCCGCCTTGTCGAGAGACTGATGCGCCATCCCTTTCTAACCGTCCTAGCCGCCGCCAGCGCCCTATCTGGCTGCGTGTCGAGCACTTTCGTCGCGCCGAGCGTCCAGCTTCCGGCCGCCTATCCGCATGGCAAGGCCGGCGCCCCCGACGCGGCCCTCGTGGCCAGCCAGGGTCGCTGGTGGACCGGCTTTGGCGATGCGCGGCTGAACCAGCTCGTCGAGGACGTGCTGGCCCGCAACAACGACCTGGCGGCGGCGACGATCCTGGTGCGACGCGCCCAGCTCCAGGCCGGCCTGGCGGCCGCCCAGCTCCTGCCGCAGTTCTCCGGCGACGCCAACGCCACCAGGGTCCAGCGGGACGACGGCACGGACCGCACCTATGGCGCCTCGCTGAGCGCCAGCTACGAGGTGGATCTCTGGGGCCGCCTCGGCGCCCAGCGCGATGCGGCGCGGTGGGAAGCTCAGGCCACCGGCCAGGATCTCGAAGCCACCCGCCTGACGCTGATCGGCACCACCATCGACCTCTACTGGCAACTCGCCTTCCTGAACCAACGGATCGCCACCGCCGAACAGAGCCTGGCCTATGCCCGCCGCACCCAGACCCTGGTGCAGAGCCAGTACCGCGCCGGTGAAGTCTCGGGTGTGGAAATCAACGAGGCCGAGCAGAGCGTGCGCAGCCAGGAATCCAGCCTGGCCGACCTCGTCCAACAGCGGGTCGAGACGCGCTCTGCGCTGGCCTTGCTGCTGAGCGGCTCGACCTGGAACGCCGAGAACGAACCACAGGTTCTGCCAGGCCAAGCCCCGCCCCCGCCGCCGGAGGGTCAGCCCGCCGAACTGCTGGGCCGCCGGCCCGACCTGCGCGCAGCCGAACTGCGCCTGCGCAGCTCGCTCTCCACCGTCGACGCCACCCGCGCGAGCTACTACCCGACGCTCGGGCTCACCGGGTCGGTTGGGGGATCGAGCACGGCGCTCTCAAACCTGTTGTCCAATCCGGTCGCCACGCTGGGCGCGGGAGTCGCCCTGCCCTTCCTCAACTTCAACCAGGCCCGCCTCACCATCCGGGTTTCCGAGGCCGACTACGAACTGGCGGTGGTCAACTTCCGGCAGACGCTGCTGCAGGCCTTCACCGACGTGGACAACGCGCTCTCGGCCCGTGTCCAGTTGGCGGCGCAAGGCCAGGCCCTCGATCAGTCGCTGGCCGCCGCGCGCCGGACTGAACAGCTATATGAGGTGCGTTACCGCGCCGGGGCCACGCCCCTGCGAACCTGGCTGGATGCGCAGGAATCCCGCCGCGCTGCGGAAGTTTCACAGGCCCAGAACATGCTGGCGCGCCTGAGCAACCAGATCGCCATCTACGAGGCCCTGGGCGGCGATCTCGCTCCTTCGAACGCGCCCTGAGGCGAAGGGTCCCGCCAAGCAACCGAAAATACTCAAGGTCCGGCTCTCGACGCGGCGAACTCCGACTGATAATCGTTCGCAAATAGTGCGTAAGGATCGGCGTATGAACACTCACACTCCCCGGCCGGCGACCTCGACCGACGCGCCTGACGGCGTGATCGTGCGCCTGAGCGAGGCCTCGGTTGGCGACGCCGGGGTGATTGTCGAAGTCCGCGCCGAAGCGCACGACGATCACGGCGTGTCGGTCGAAGAACTGCAACGCCGTCTTCTCGAGTTCGGCTTCGTCGAAGGGGCCCGCCTGGAGGTGATCCACGAGGGCGTTATCGGCCGCGACCCGATCGCCGTGCGGCTGGACGACATGCGGGTGGCCCTGCGCCGCCGCGACGCCGCCGACGTGCTCTTCCTGTTGGACCGCCGCTGATATGAACCAGACCTTGTCACCGGCCAGGGTCGCCCTGGTCGGCAACCCCAATTCCGGCAAGACCGCGCTCTTCAACGCCCTGACCGGCTCGCGCCAGAAGGTCGCCAACTACGCCGGCGTGACCGTCGAGCGGAAGGAAGGCGTCGTCGTCTCGCCCGCCGGCCGCAACCTCTTCATCGTCGACCTGCCCGGCACCTATTCGCTGCGCGCGCGCAGCCCGGACGAGGCGGTGACCCGCGACGCGGTCCTCGGCCGCCTCGAAGGCGAAGTGCCGCCCGAGGTGGTGATCTGTGTGGCGGACGCCACCAATCTCCGCCTCGTCCTGCGCCTGGCGATGGAGCTGAAGCAGGTCGGCCGCCCGATGGTGCTGGCGCTCAACATGTATGACATCGCCCAACGCCAGGGCCTGCGCATCGACCTCGAAGGACTTTCGCGCGAGATCGGCGCCCCGATCGTCACCACCGTCGCCACGCGCAAGCGCGGAATCGAGGACTTGCTGGCCCAGGTCGACGCCCTGATCGCGGCCGGCCATCTGGCCGGCGACAACACCTGGCGCGAACCGAACGCCGCCGAAATCAGGCAGGCCCACACCGAGGCCCAGCGGCTGGTGCGGGCCTATGTGCGCCCGCCCGAGCATCCTGACACCTGGACCGGCCGCGTCGATGCGGTCCTGCTGCACCCGGTGGCGGGCCTGGCCATCCTGCTGGGCCTGCTGTTCGTGATGTTCCAGGCGGTCTTCACCTGGGCGACGCCGGCCATGGACGGCATCGAGGCGGCCTTCGCCTGGCTCGGCCAGTATGTCGGCGCCTACGTCCCCAACGAACTGCTGCGAAGCCTTATCGCCGACGGCCTGATCGCCGGTGTCGGCAGCGTGCTGGTCTTCCTGCCGCAGATCCTAATCCTGTTCTTCTTCATCATCCTCCTGGAAGACTTCGGCTACATGGCTCGGGCCGCCTTCCTGATGGACAAGATCATGGGCGGGGCCGGGCTGCATGGCCGCGCCTTCATCCCGCTGCTTTCATCTTTCGCGTGCGCGATCCCGGGGATCATGTCCACGCGGGTCATCGACTCCAAGCGCGACCGGATCACCACCATCCTGGTGGCGCCGCTGATGACCTGCTCGGCGCGGATTCCGGTCTACACCCTGATCATCGGGGCCTTCATTCCCAACACCAAGGTCGGCGGGCTCTTCAGCCTGCAGGGCCTGGTCATGTTCGGCCTCTACGCCAGCGGCATCATCAGCGCCCTGCTCGTCTCGTTCGTCATCCGCCGGGTGTTCTGGCGCACGGCGGTCGAGCCCTTCCTGATGGAGTTGCCGACCTACAAGCTGCCCGACCCGATGAACGTGGTCCGCAGCCTGCTGCTGCGCGCCAAGATCTTCCTGAACCGGGCCGGCCGGATCATCCTGCCGCTGATGATCCTGATCTGGGTCCTTTCGACCTTCCCCTACCCGCCCGAAGGCGCCACGGACCCGGCCATCGACTACAGCTTCGCCGGCATGATCGGCCACGCGATCCAGCCCCTGTTGGCGCCCATCGGCTTCAATTGGCAGATGTCGATCGCCCTGGTTCCCGGCATGGCCGCTCGCGAGGTGGCCGTCGCCACCCTTGGCACCGTCTATGCGGTCGGCGACGCCGAGGAGAATGTCGGCACCCTGGCCTCGATGCTGGCCGACCACTGGTCGCTGGCCACCGGCCTCTCGTTCCTGGCCTGGTACGTCTTCGCCCCCCAGTGCGCGCCGACCCTCGGCGTGGTCAAGCGCGAGACCAATAGCTGGGTCTGGCCGACCGTGATGTTCGTCTACATGGTCAGCCTGGCCTACCTGGCCTCGTTCATCGTCTACCACACGGCGGTCGCGCTCGGCGCCGGCTGAGGCTGATGCAACTTAAAGGCGTTGTTAAGCACACGCCTTAACCGTCCGATAAACGAGAGCCCCTACCTTCAAGGCAACGGGTAGGGGCTAGAATGGACCAGGCTCAAAGCAAGGCGCGTTCGCGCAAGACGGCGAAGCGGCCGACGACGGAACACCTCGTCGAACGCATCCGCGAAACACTTCTCTATTTCGGCGGCGAAGCTCATCGACGCGATGTGATCCTGAACGTCGCGCGCGAGATCGGCGTGGATGTGAAGAACATCCCCGAAGAGCTCGAGAACGCGGTCATCCTCTCCTTCGAGGAGACCTGGCGGGACGAGGCGCGCCGCGCGATGTACGGCTTCCACCTGCGGTTCGGCGAAGGCTCGCACCGCTGGGGGCTCAAGCCCGCCACCGCCCACTAGGACGAAGCCGGCGCTCCGCCCGAGAGCGCGCCCGCCGCACTCTGCAGTCGCGCCAACAGCCGCTTGAGCTGAGCCACCTCGCCCGGCGCCAGGCCGGCGATCAGCGCCGCCTCGTAAGCCAGGGCCAGCGGCGCGATCTCTGCATGCAGCCGTTCGCCCTCGCGGGTCAGAGTCAGGACGTGCGAGCGCCCGTCGGACTTGTTGCTGCTGCGCGCCGCCAGCCTGCGGGCCACCAGCTCCCGCGCCGCCCGGCTGACCGTCACCTTGTCCATCACCGTCCGCGCCACGATCTCGCGCTGGGTCTTGCCGCCGTCTTCCGCCAACACGCAGATCAGCCGCCACTGCGGGATGGAAAGACCGAAGCGATCCTCGTAGGCCCGAGCGATCAACCCGCTGACGGCGTTCGAGGCGACCGACAGGCGGTATGGCAGATAGGCGTCGAGTTTCAAGGCGTTCGGGGACTCTGGAAGCTGCGCCGGCGCATGCATCAGGCGATGACCCTCCTCCGTGGATTCCCCTATTGAGTGGGCCGGTGTCCGCATCGCCTCAATCGCCGCCTCCCCTTCAGGCCGTCGAAAACGCAACCTGACCGCGCTTTGCGCGCGACCACGCCAGCAGCGCATTTTCCCCAAGCGGCCTGGCGCACGGCAAAGCGGCGCCATGCTTTCTGCTTGACCGCCGCCTAGTTCTCGGCGGCTCCGATTCCGCTCAGGCTCCGCGCTGGACCGTGCGGGTGACGCGCACGCCCTTTTCGTAGGCTTGCGGAAAATAGACCACGACCTCGACGCAGATGTCGCCGCCGATCTCGCCCGCCCACAAATAGTTGCGCTCGAAACAGACGTCGCGACCGGCCGGCGTATAGCCTTCATAGGTGTCGCCCCACGGGGTGCAGGCGGCCATGTCGCGGCGGCTGAGCGCGCAGGCGCGCTCCAGCTCTTCCTCGGCGGCTTCGGTCAGGTCGGCGGTCGGATCGATATGGGCCATGGCCCCAATTTAGGGCTCATCCTTGTAGATGCCCACCGTCAGCGGCCGGCTGTCGGACATCGTCGCCCGATACATGCCCGAAGTGTTGTAGCTCCAGGCGATCTGCCCGTCAGGGGCCACCGCGATCACCCCGCCGTCGCCGCCCATGGCCGTCAGCTTTTTCTGGATCACCTCGTCGGCCGCCGCCTGCAGGCTCATGCCCTTCAGCTCCACCAGGGCGCAGACGTCGCGCGCCACGGTGAGGCGGATGAAATATTCTCCGGTCCCCGTCGCCGAAACCGCACAGGACTGGTTGGAGGCGTAGGTGCCCGCTCCGATGATCGGCGCGTCCCCGACCCGGCCCCAGCGCTTGCCGGTCGTGCCGCCCGTTGACGTTCCGGCCGCGACGTTCCCGTGACTGTCCAGCGCGACCACGCCGACGGTCCCCTTCTTGCCCTCGTCGTGGGCCAGCCCCTGGGCCGGATCGGGCGCGCCGCCGGTCGGCTTGGGCGGAATGGGCAGGTTGTTGGCCTTCAGGAAGCTCTCCAGGCTCTTCCAGCGCCGCTCGGTGAAGAAGTAGCTGGGGGCGACCTGCTCCAGCCCTTCGGCCTTGGAGAAGGCGTCGGCTCCTGAGCCGATCATCATCACATGCGGCGATTTCTCCATCACCGCCCGAGCCAGCGAGATCGGATGGCGAGTGCGCGTGACCCCGGCCACAGCCCCGGCGCTCATGGCCTTGCCGTCCATGATCGCCGCATCCAGCTCGTTGCGGCCCTCGGCGGTGAAGACCGCGCCGCGGCCGGCGTTGAACAGCGGATCGTCTTCCAGCAGATGGATCGTCGCCTCGATGGCGTCGAGGGCCGAGCCGCCTTCGCGCAGGACCTTGGCTCCGGCCTCAGTCACGCGGGTCATGGCCGCGCGATAGGCCTTTTCCTGCTCCGGGGTGAGCTGGCTGCGCTCGATGACGCCGGCGCCGCCATGCACGACGATGGCCCACTTGGGCGCGGCGATAGCCGAGGTGCTCATGGTCAAGCCGATCGCTGCGGCGAGTGCGAGGATGCGCATCGTCCCTCCATGCGGGCAGTTTTCAAGACCTCGCAATTGCCTGAGCCCGCCGCCGGAGACAAGCGGTCCCCGGCCTGCTAGCAAGGCGTGAACCTCAAGTCGGATCGTCATGCTTCGCAAACTCTACGACTGGGCGATGGGCCTGGCCGGCTCGCGTCACGCCCCAGCCGGCCTGGCGGTCATCTCCTTCGCCGAGAGCTCGTTTTTCCCGATCCCGCCGGACGTGATGCTGGCGCCCATGGTGCTGGCGCGGCCGAACAAGGCTTTCGTCTATGCCGGAATCTGCACCGCCGCCTCGGTGGTCGGCGGCCTGCTTGGCTATGCGATCGGCTTCTATCTCGAGCCGGTGGGCATGTGGCTCCTCAAGCTGATCGGGCATCCGGACGGCAAGGCCGCCTTCGAGAAATGGTTCGCCGACTGGGGCCTGTGGGTCATTCTGATCAAGGGCGCCACCCCGATCCCCTACAAGCTGGTGACCATCACCGCGGGCCTGGCGAAATTCTCTCTCATCACCTTCATGTGGGCCTCGGTCCTGACCCGCGGGCTGCGCTTCTTTGCGGTGGCCGCGATCCTCAAATACTTCGGCCCGGCCATGCTGGCTGAATTCGAAAAGCGCATGGCCCTCTACGGCACGCTCGGCGCGATCGCTCTGGTCGCCTTGATCGTGGCGTGGAAAATGCTCACCTGATTTGGACGGCGCAGCTTTTGAGACCTGAATGAGCGCGTTCCTGAGCCCCCTTCTGCAGCGTTGGCGACTTTGCGCCCTGGTCGCCTCCGTGCTGATGCTCGCCATCGCCCACGGCTTCGAAACCATCGGCGGGCTGGCCCCTTGCACGCTTTGCCTGCGCGCGCGGGAGATCTATTGGGTCGCGTCCGGCGTCGCCCTGGTCGGCATGTTCGCCGTGCGCATGCGCGGCGGCGAGCGCTGGCGCTGGGCTTTCGACGCCCTGCTGGCTCTCATCTTCGCCGCCGGTGTGACCCTGGCGGTCTATCATGCTGGCGCTGAGTGGAAGTGGTGGCCCGGTCCGACCGCCTGCTCCAGCGGCGGCGGCGCGGTCAGCACCGGCCAGATGGCGGACCTGCTGGGCGGCGCCAAGATCCGGCCGCCCGCCTGCGACGAGCCGGCCTGGGTGTTCCTAGGGCTCTCCATGGCCGGATGGAACGGCCTGGCCTCACTGGGCCTGACCATCCTCAGCCTGCTCGCCGTCGGTCACGAAAGAAGGAAGAGGCCATGAGCCAAAAGCCCATCCCGCCGCGTCCCGGCATCGGCGCCCAGCAGGGGCGCTTGGCCGAGATCCTGCGCGTCGACCACGCCGGCGAGCTTGGGGCCGTGCACATCTATCGCGGCCAGCGCGCCGTGCTGGGCGCCGCCTCGGGCAAGCAGAAGATCGCCGGCGAGCTTGAGGAGATGGAAGGCCACGAGGCCGTGCACCTCGCCCGCTTCGACAAGCTGCTGAACGAGCACCAGGTCCGCCCTACCGCCATGGCCCCGCTCTGGCGGGTCGCCGGCTTCGCGCTCGGCGCAGGCACCGCCCTGCTCGGCGAGAAGGCCGCCCACGCCTGCACCGAGGCGGTCGAGGACGTCATCGAGAAGCACTATGCCGGGCAGATCGCCGAGCTGGAGCATCGCGAACCGGAACTCGCCGCCGAGCTCACCAAGTTCCGCGACGAGGAGATCGCTCATCGCGACCACGCCCTCGAAGGCGGCGCCAAGGACGCGCCCGGCTACCCCGTGCTGGCGGCCGTGATCCGCGCCGGTTGCCGCGCGGCGATCAAGATCAGCGAAAAGCTGTGACCGAGGACGACATCCTCGCCCTGCGCCGGGGCGCGGATGCTCCGGTGAGGGCTTCGAACGCCAGCCTGGGCGCCGTCGCCGACGACCTGGCCGCGGCCTTCTCCGCAGACCCGGTGTTCGACTGGTTCCTGCGCGCCGACGCGGGCCGCGAGGCCGCCCGGCGCAAGCTCTTCGGCATGCTCTCCATGATCGGGCTGGCGGACGGCGAGATCTGGCGCCCCGAGGCAGGAGGTGCCGCCGCGATCTGGCTTCCGTCGGAGAGCCTGGGCCGTCCCGCCCCCTTTCTTCAGGAACTGCGGACCCTGCCACGCATCCTGCAGGTCACCGGCTTCTCGCGCCTGTCGCGCATGTCGGCCATGCGCACGATGATGGACGCCCACCATCCCAAGGCGCCGCCGCACGCCTATCTCTGGTTCGTCGGCGTGCGGCCGGAAGCCCAGGGCCTGGGCGTCGGCTCGCGCCTGCTGGCCCATGGCCTTTCCCGCATCGACGAGCAGGGGTTGCCGGCCTATCTGGAATCCTCCAGCCCCGCCAACGTACCGCTCTATCGCCGCCATGGCTTCGAGGTTGTCGAGGTTCTGAAGGCCGCCCCGGACGCGCCGGAGATGTGGGCCATGTGGCGCGAGCCGCACGCAGGGGCGTGATCCTGCTCTTCGCCTATCTGGCGCTCGTCAATCTCGCGGCCTTCGCCGCCATGGGCTGGGACAAGGCCAAGGCGCGCCGCGGCGATGCGCGAATCCCCGAACGCACCCTGCTGATTCTGGCTGCGGCCGGTGGCTCCATCGGCGCGATCGCAGCCCAGCAGGCCTTTCGTCACAAGACCCGGAAACAACCTTTCGGCGCTTGGCTCGTGCTCAT
>JAEXKM010000010.1 GCA_023445705.1 Pseudomonadota bacterium | reverse complement strand
GCTGGCGCACGCGTATGCTGATCAGTCCGCCCGGCTTGGCCGGCAGGCTGATCGTCCGCAGTTCCGCATCCGGATATTTCTCGCGCACCTGGCCGATCAGCCTCGCCCAATCGACCTGCTCGGCCAGCGGGCCGCCCTTGACCTTCGGCGGCTTGGCGGCCGCCGCCATGGCGGCAGGCGGCGAGAACGGCGCAAGGATCAGGTCCTCCACCGCCGGCAGCGTCATCATCACCCCCGTCAGCATGGAGACGAAGAGGACCGGAGACATCACCACGCCGAGGTCGCGATGCTGGCGCACCACGGCGTTGCGCGAAAGGTTCGCAGGCCACAGGCGCAGGGCGAACAGCCGCCGAGCAGGCCACCAGAGGATGATCCCGGTCACCACGAACACAAGCCCGACCAGGCCCAGGATCCCGGCCACCGTTTTTCCGGCGTCACCCATCAGCAGGTAGTGGTGAAAGTCGAACAGCCAGATTTCCGGCCGATCCCACTTCGAGGTCCAGCGGGTGACCACCTCCCCGTTCTGGGCGGCATAGCCTCCACCCTGCTCCCCGAAGTTCAGCCGGTGCAGCCCCATGGTCTGCCGCGCCAGGATGATCGAGCGCGGGGCCTCCTCGGCGGCGAAGATGCGCTGCACCGCCACGGCCAGCGTGGCGGTGTCCTGCGCCTGGGGATCGGCGGCATGCGGCAGGGTCGAGCGTAGGAAAAGGTCTTCGTGGACCAGCAGCGCCCCCGACAGCCCGAGCAAGGCCAGGAAGAGCCCGACCAGGCCCCCGGCCCAGCGGTGCAGGAGGCGCAGCACGCCCATCAGAATTTACGTTCCAGTCCGAGGGTGTAGACGCGTCCGCGGCCGGCGAAGTAGCGCAGGTTGTCGGCCGGGTTGCTCGTGTCCGAGCTATAGCTCAGATACTGCTCGTCCATCAGGTTCTGCACGCTGAGGAACACGTCGGCGAAGCTCGCCGCATAGCGGACCGAAGCGTCCACCAGGGTGTAGCCCTGGAAGTTGTTGCGCGGATCGGCGCCGTCGAAGTCCTTCTCCAGATAGGACTGGACCTGCAGCCGCGCGGCCAGCGGTCCCTGGCCATAGATCAGGGCGAAGTTGAAGCGGTTGGGCGAGATGTTCGCGCCGTCCAGGTCGATGTCCACCGAACCATCGCCATTGCTGTCAGCCCGGCCCTTCAGGTTCGCGTAGCCGGCCGAGACGCTGACGCCCGGGACCGGCGTCCTGGCTGTGAGGTTGAGCTCCAGCCCCTCGATCTCCACCCGCTGGCGCTGCACGTCGTAGATGCCGGTGGCCGGGTTCAGGACCAGAAGCTGGCCGAGCTTGGACTTCGACCAGAAATAGGCGGCGCTGGCCTCGAACGGCCCGTACTTCCACTCCGCCCCGATCTCCTGGTTGTCGGAGATGACCGGGCTGATATCGAGGAAATTGTCGACGTCGACGCCGTCGCGGTTCACGGCCCGCAGAATGCGGCCCACGTCCGGCACGGTATAGCCCTCGGCATAGCTGGCGTAGAGGCGCAGCCCCTCCATCGGGTTCACGACGATCCCGCCATTCAGCAGGGTGGCGTCGAACGACGGCTTGCCGCCGGCGACGTCCCGCGAGCCGTAGGAGGCGAGCGTGGTATAGTCACCGACCTTGAGCGTGACGGACTCCCGACGGACGCCGCCCGCCAGGTGCAGCTTGCCGTCCAACATGGCGAGGTTCCCCTGGACGAAGGGCGCCACGCTGCCGAACTCGGTTTCCGGAACCCAGACCCGGCCCGTCTGGATCAGGGTCTGGGCCGTCTTGTCGCGCATCAGGTCCAGGCCGAAGGTGGCGTTCAGGCCCGGCACGAACGGAATATCGCGCTCGTAGCTGACCCGCGCGCCCATCTTCTCGGAGCGGTTGGACGACTGGTCGAAGACCGTGCCCACGGGCCCCAGGCTGACGTCCTGGAAGGTGGCGCTGCGGTCGCCGCCGAAGGTGTCGCGGGTGCGGTTGTAGAAGAACTGGGCGGTCAGGTCCCCGCCCCACAGCTCATCGTCGGTGACGCCGAGCGAGAGCGTCTCCACCCGGTTGGCCGCCGGCTTGCCCTCGATGTCGCCGCGCATGCTGGTGGCCGGGCGGTTCTGCGTCCGGTCACCAGCCACGATCACGTAGTCGCCGTCGCCCTTCAGTTCGAAGCGGTTGGCGACCAGGTCGACCCGCAGGCTGTCGTCGATCTGCCAGCCCAGGCGCGCGAACACCGAAGCGCTCTTGGAATCCTGGATTTCGCCCTGGGTGTTGTCGACGCCGATACGGTTGCCGGCCCCATCGTAGAACGCGCCGCGCGTCTCGTAGGCCAAGCCGATGGTGGCGTCATAGGCGCCGGTCCGATAGCCCGCCAGGCCGGCGGTCTTCCAGCCGGTTCCATCCCCGTGAAACCGGGAGTCGGCGCTCATCTGGCCCAGGACCTTGCCGCTGACGCCGTCCTCCTTCGGCGCCCCGACCGTGACCTGGTTGACCACGCCGCCGGTGGCGCCGATGCCCTGCAGGGCGTTGGAGCCGTAGATCAGCTCGACATGGTCGATGAAGAACGGGTCGATGGTGTAGCCGTCGCGCGATCCGTCACGGATCGGGGTCGACTGCGGAATGCCGTTGATCGCGAACAGCGGCGAGCGGCCGCGCAGGGTCTCGCCGCTGCCCGAAAGCTTCTGGCGGGTGGGCGAGAAGGACGGGGACAGGTTCGAGATCGCGTCCACCAGCGAACCGCTGATCGAGACCTGCTGGGCCAGATCGGCGGAGTCGACGATGTCGACGGTCAGCGGCAGGGCGCTGGCCGGCAGGGTCGTTCGCGCGGCGGTGATCACCAGTTCCGAAACGTCGGTCGCCTGTTCGGCCCTGGCGGCGCCGGCGCCGAGCATGGCCAACGCGCTCACGCCCGCCGCCCAGAGCTTCGACTTGGACGCTCGATACCCGACAACCATACGCAACTATCCCGGCCGACTGCAGAACTGGCCGAGCTCTATGCGGCGAATAAGAACCATTCGCAAGATACATGTGAGCGTGTTGCCTTCCGCAACGTGACGCCGACTTAGATGAAGCGGTACGTTCTGGGAGGAACCCATGGCCGACACAGCGGAAAACGCGGGGCCGTCCACGGAGCTGGGCTTCGATCCTGAAGCCCTTCGCGCCAAGTATCGCGCCGAGCGCGACAAGCGGCTCCGGACTGATGGCAACGAGCAATATGTCGAGATGACGGGCCGCTTCGCCCACTACCTCGAAGATCCCTACATCGAACCCTTCACCCGGCCGCCTCGCACCGACGAGGTCGAAGTGGTGGTGGTCGGCGGCGGCTTCGGCGGCCTGTTGTCGGCGGCGCGCCTGCGGGAAGCCGGCATCGACGACATCTGCGTCATCGAGAAGGGCGGCGACTTCGGCGGCACCTGGTACTGGAACCGCTATCCCGGCGCGGCCTGCGACGTGGAGTCCTATGTCTACCTGCCGCTGCTGGAGGAGACCGGCTACATGCCGGTCGAGAAGTACTCCCGCGCCCCCGAGATCCTCGCCCACAGCCGCGCGATCGCCGAGAAGTACGGCCTCTACGAGCGCGCCTGCCTTCAGACCGAAGTCACTGGCATGCGCTGGGACGAGGCCGCCGGCCGATGGATCGTCTCGACCAACCGCGGAGACGCGATCCGCGCCCGCTTTGTCTGCATGGCGAACGGGCCGCTGCATCGACCCAAGCTGCCGGGCATTCCGGGCGTGGAAAGCTTCAAGGGGCACACCTTCCACACCAGCCGCTGGGACTACGACTACACCGGCGGAGATTCGAACGGCGGCCTGACGGGCCTGGCCGGAAAGCGGGTCGGCATCATCGGCACCGGCGCCACCGCCGTGCAATGCGTTCCGCATCTGGCCGCAGGCGCCGGCCATCTCTACGTCTTCCAGCGCACCCCCTCTTCCATCGACGTGCGGGCGAACCGGCCCACCGATCCGCAGTGGGCCGATGGCCTGGAGCCAGGCTGGCAGCAGGCCCGCATGGACAATTTCAACACCCTGGTGAGCGGCGGCTTCGCCGAAGAGGATCTCGTCGCCGACGGCTGGACCGACATCATCCGCAACCTGGGCATGATCGCCCGCAACCGCGCCGAGACGGCCGGCGCGCACGATCCGGGGACGCTCGTCCAGCTCGCCGACTTCCAGAAGATGGAGCAGATCCGCTCGCGGGTGGATTCAGTGGTCGGCGACAAGACCACCGCCGAGGCGCTGAAGCCCTACTACAACCAGTTCTGTAAGCGGCCGTGCTTCCACGACGAGTACCTGGACGCGTTCAACCGGGACAACGTCACCCTGGTCGACACCCAGGGCCAAGGCGTCGAAGCCATCACCGAGAAGGGCGTGGTCGTCGGCGGGGTCGAGTATGAGCTCGACTGCCTGATCTACGCCACCGGCTTCGAGGTCGGGACCTCGTACGCGCGCCGCGCCGGCTACGAGGTCGTGGGTCGTAACGGGCTCAGCCTGACCGAGCACTGGGAGAACGGCGTCTCCACCCTCCACGGGATCTACAGCCGCGGCTTCCCCAACTGCTTCATCATGATGAACACCCAGTCGGGCTTCACCGTGAACTATCCGCACATGCTGAACGAGCAGGCCAAGCACATCGCCTACGTCCTGGCCGAGAGCACGAAGCGGGGCGCCGGAAAGGTCGAGGTGTCGGAAGCGGCGGAAACCGAGTGGGTCGACACCATCATCGCCTCGGCAGTGGAACGGGCCAAGTTCGCCGAGGAGTGCACGCCCGGCTACTACAACAACGAGGGTAAGCCATCGACCCAGGCGGCGCGCAACTCCCCCTACGGGAAGGGGCCGATCGCCTTCGTGAAGCTGCTGGAGGACTGGCGCGCCAGCGGCGAACTCCCGGGCCTGGAGCTCACTGCCCGCTGAGGCGGAACAAGCCGGCCGCGCTCATGGTTGGTCTTCCAGACACGGAGGGCGCCATGAGCGCGAACGGCCTCGACGTCTTCGACCGCACGCTGCACACCACGAACGGGTGGCTCAAGGAAATCTCCGAGGACCTGGAGATCGATCGCCACGCCGCCTGGAAGGTGCTGAGCGTCGTGCTCCACAAGCTGCGTGACCGTCTGCCGGTAGATCTGTCGGCGCATCTGGGCTCCCAGCTCCCCCTGCTGGTCCGCGGGGTCTATTACGACCAGTACCAGCCGGCGCGGCAGCCGAGCCGTTGCCACGGCCTCGAGGCGTTCACCGAGGAGGTCGGCGAATGGCTGACCGACGCCACGCCCATCGACCCCGAGCGCGCCATCCGCTCGGTGTTCGGCGTGCTCTCACGCCATCTGGCGGCTGGCCAGGTCGCCAAGGTGCGCGCCAATCTGCCCAAGAGCCTGCGCCTGGCCTGGAGCGAACAGGCCCCGCCCCGTCGGCGGCCGGCCCGGGCGGACGAGGCCGCCGCGCTCGCCACCGGCATCTGAGCGCCGGCTAGGGCTCGTGATGCGAGAACGGCAGGGCGCGGACGTCGTCCGACGTGAAGGCCGGCTTGACCGGATAGAGCGCGTCATAGACCCGCTCGACGAAGGCGAAATCCTCCGGTGTGTCGACCGTCCATCGCAGGGCGCTGTCGTCACGCGCCTGGACCAGTTCGGCGCGGCTGAAACGGTCGGGGTTGCGATAGAGGAATGGGGTGACGTGCTCGCGGTCATAAGGGTCCGTCGCCTCGTTCCCGGCCGCGATCAGGTGCTCGGCGGCGAACACCTCGACATCCAGGCCGCGCGGATAGGTCCGGCGGATGCTGTTTGAGACGTAGTCGGCGCCCGAACTGGCCTGCAGGCGCACGGCTGCATCGATCACGCCGGGGTCTGCAAGCGGACAGTCCGCGGTGAGCCGCACCACCGGTCCGCTCACGCCGAAACGGTCGATCGCGCCGACGAAACGGGCGAGGACGTCCGCCAGGGAACCCCGATAGGTCGCAACGCCGGAGGCCTCGAGGAAACTTGCCAGGCCGTCGTCGGACGCATCTTCGCTGGTCGCCACGATGATCTGCGAGAGGGTCTCGCACCGGCCAAGCCGCTCGAGCTGGCGCGCGATCATCGGCTGCCCCTGCAGCGGCTTCATGACCTTGCCCGGCAAACGTGAGGAACTCATCCGCGCCTGCAGGATCGCCACCGCCATAGCCATCAAGCCTCCATCCCGCGCAGGACAGCGAGGACCGCCTCGCCGTAGCGGTCGAGCTTGCCTTCGCCGACGCCGGAGATCGCACCAAGGGCCGACAGGCCTCCGGGCTTGCGGGTGGCGATCTCGGCCAGGGTGCGATCGTGGAAGATCACATAGGGCGGCAGGTGCTGACGCGCCGCCTCGTCCCGCCGCCAGGCGCGCAGGGCGTCGAACAGCGGCTGGTCGTGCGCCGCGACCGTGGTGGCCGTGCCCTGGCTGCGTCGCCGCGCCCGGGTCCTTGGTTCAGGTTCCTGGGCCTTTCGGACGGAAACCTGCCGCTCGCCGCGATAGACGGCCTTCACCCCATCGGCGTCGCCAAGGGCGATGAGCGGCCGCCCGTCATTGGGATCCTCGCGCAGCAGGCCATCGAACAGGAGCTGATCGATGAGGTCGCGCCAGGCCACCGCGCTCAGCTCCTGGCCGATCCCAAAGGTGGTCAGGCCGGCCTCGAAGCCCGAGGGGTCCTTGGTCTTGCCGAGCAGATGGTCGACCAGCCGGCCGCGTCCGAACCGGCCGCCCATGCGATGGACGGCCGATAGCGCCATCTGGGCCGGGCGGGTCGCGTCCACGGTCTCGACCTCGCCCAGGCACAGATCGCACTGCCCACAGGACTTGACCCCCTCCTCGCCGAAATAGCGGCGGACCGCGGCCGCGCGGCAGGCCGTCCCGTCCAGCATGGCGTACAGCTGGCGCACCTTGCGGGCCTGGACCTGCTTGACGCTGTCATCCACGTCCCGGCTGTCCAACCGCCGATACGCCCAAGCCATGTCGGCCGAACCGTAGAGGGTGATGCCTTCGGCGGGCTCCCCGTCACGCCCGGCCCGCCCGATCTCCTGCCAATAGGCTTCGATCGAGGCCGGCGGATCGGCGTGGATGACGAAGCGGACGTCCGGCTTGTCGACCCCCATGCCGAAGGCGATGGTCGCCACCATCACGGCGGCGTCGGCTTCGAGGAATTTCTCCAGGCGTTCGGCGCGGAGGTTCTTGTCGAGCCCCGCATGGTAGGCGAGCGCCGGCACGCCCTCGGCGCGCAAGGCTTCGGCCAGCCGATCGACGCCGTCGCGCGAGCCGGCGTAGACGACCCCCGAACGATCAGGCCGCGCAGCGACCAGTTCAAGCACGCGCTTGTGCCCGGCCCCCCGCTTGCGCTCGGCCGACAGGGCCAGTTCAGGCCTGGCGAAGCTGGCGACGAATTCGGCGGAGTCCTCGAGGCGAAGCTCGGCGCGGATATCCTCGCGGGTGCGGTTGTCGGCCGTGGCGGTGACGGCCAGACGCGGCACGTCCGGGAAGATGTCGGCCAGCCGACCGAGCATCCGGTACTCGGGCCGGAAGTCGTGGCCCCACTGGCTCACGCAGTGGGCTTCGTCGATGGCGATCAGGGCGAGGGAGGTGCGCGACAGCCGCTCCAGCATCCAAGGCTGCATCAAGCCTTCCGGCGAAACGTAGAGCAAATCGAGTTCGCCGCGCTCGATCCGCTCCCAGGTCTGGGCGCGCTCCCACGCCTCACCGGTTGAATCCAGCTTGGCCGCGGCCACGCCGGACTGCTGCAGGCCCGCAACCTGGTCGGTCATCAACGCGATCAGCGGCGAAACCACCAGGCCCAGGCCGGGCCGCATCATGGCGGGGATCTGGTAGCAGACGCTCTTGCCGCCGCCGGTCGGCAGCACCGCCATGGCGCTGCGCCCAGATAGGATCTCGCCGATCACCTCGGCCTGGCGTCCACGGAATTCGGCATGGCCGAAGGTGCGGCGCAGGATCTCCCGCGCCCCATCCAGGTCCGGAACGTCATCGGTGACGGGTCTTGGCGCAGGGGAAGCGGCCATGGCCAGCTTATGGCCTGCATCGCGCGCCCGCGCCAAGCCTTCAGTCGGTCTCCCGCTGCGACAAGTGGGGGCCTTATTCGGCGGCCATGGCTGCTGGGCCTGCCTGGGCGCCGCGAAGCAACCGGCCGGGCAGGGCGCCCGTGGGCTCGCCGTCGCGATAGGTCACCTGACCGGCCACCAGGGTGGCCACATAGCCGTCCGCGCGCTGGACCAGCCGCCGGCCGCCCGAAGGCAGGTCGTAAGCCACGGCGGGCGCCTTCAGCGACAGCCGGCCGTAATCGATGATGTTGAGGTCGGCCCGATAGCCGGGGGAAATCAGGCCCCGGTCATGCAGGCCGAGCGTTGCGGCGGTGTCATGGGTCTGCATCCGCACCATGGCCTCGAGCGGCAATCGCTCGCCGCGGGTGCGGTCGCGCGTCCAGTGCGTGAGGTTGGAGGTCGGGAAGGACCCGTCGCAGATCATCCCAACATGCGCCCCGCCGTCGGAGAGGCCGGGAACCGTGTTCCGGTCGTTCAGCATGGCGAAGGAAGGGTCGAGCGACCCATCGGCATAATTGAGGAAGGGCAGGTAGAGCATGCCGCGGCCGCCGTTTGTCAGCATGTGCTCGATGGCCAGTTCCTCGGGCGACACGCCGCGCGCGGCGGCCAGGGCCGCGACAGTGCGGTCGGGCGTCTGCTCGTAGTCGGGCGTCTCGCCCATGAGGAACATGATCTTCCAGTTCTGGGTCATGTTCGCGGCGAAGGCCGGCGAGTTCTCGTTGCCCTCCGCCAGCAGCCGAGCCCGGAAGTCCGGATCGGCCAGCCGCGCCGCGCGCTCGGCCAGCGGCCGGCCCGCGATCTCCTGGTAGCTCGGATAGTGGGTGAACGGATTGAGCGTCAGCTCCAGGCCGAAGAGGATGCCCACCGGCCGGCCGCACACCTGGGCCCGCATGGGCAGTCCGGCGGCGGCCGCGTCCTCAAGCCGATCGAGGAGCGTGCGCCACTGCCGCGGCTGCCGCGGATTCTGCACCAGCGAGAAGGACAACGGCCGACCCGACCGCTCCACGATCCGGCGCAGCATGGCGAACTCCGCCTCGGGATCGGTGAAGTCGGACACGAACTGCAGGGCGCCCTTGCCGGCGGCCTTGAGGCCCAACGCGATGCCGGTCAGTTCCTCCTCCGAGGCCGTGAGCGTCGGGGTCGGCTGACCATCGCTGGTCCTGTGGTTGAG
>JAEXKM010000477.1 GCA_023445705.1 Pseudomonadota bacterium | reverse complement strand
GGTAATCGACGTTGCGGCCGGAAAGGCCCGTGGCTCCGGCGATCAGTTCGGCCTGACGGTCGAGGCTGAGCGCCCCAGCCCATTGCGGATGATGAACGTCGGACAGGAACACCAGCGTCTCGACCCGCCGGCCGTCGGCCAGGCGGATATTGGCCTTGGCCTCGACATAGGTTTCGGTCGGCTGCTCGCGCTCGCGTAGATAGGCGTAGACCTCCGGCCAGGCCTCCTCGGCCACGCGATAGGCCGCGCCGCGAACCGCGCCGCCTGGCGCCAGCCCCAGCACCAGCCCCGGACGCTGATAGGTCCCTCGGTGATGCACCGAATAGATGCAGAAGGCGCGCCGCCGCCCGTGTAGGGTGGCCGCTTGGCGCTCCACATATTCGAAGCCCGGACGCCACATCAGCGACCCGTAACCGAAGACCCAACGCTCAATCGACATGGCCCGCCGCGATAACTCCGCCCCGCCTGCTTCCCGTGTGCCCGATCCGGCGCATCACCGCAAACCCCGACGCTGGGGGCTCTACATTCCCTTCATCATCGCCGCCGTCGTCGTCGTCGCGTGGTCGGGACTGTGGATCCACGTCCGAGGCGAGGCGGGCCGGCGAATTGACGCGACCGCCGACAAGCTGCGCGCCGCCGGCTTCGAGGTCACCTGGGCCGAGCGCCGGATCACCGGCTATCCGTTCCGCCTCAACGTGACTCTGACCGACGCCCGGATCCGCGAACCATCAGGCTGGTCGCTGTCGGCGCCGAAGCTCGAAGGGCAGGCCTATATGCACGGCCTGGCCAACTGGATCCTCGCCACCCAAGACGGCCTGACCTTCACCCGGCCCATCGGCGGCCCGGTGGCGGTCAAGGGCGAGGTGATCCACGCCAGCCTCTTCCACCTGGACAAGCCGCTGCCCAACCTCTCGTTCGAGGGCACGAAGATGACCTTCACCCCGGCGACGGGCGCCCAGCCTTTCGCGCTCACCGCCGCCGACAAGGTCGAATTCCACTTCCGGCCGGGCCCCGACGATCAGGCCGCCGTGATGCTCAAGGTCGATGCTGGTCAGGCGCGGCTATCGGGCCTCTTCGCCCACATGGCCGACGGCAAGCCGATCTCGATCGTGTGGGACTCGCTGCTCTCCAAGATCAGCGCCTTCAGAGGGGCGAACTGGCCCGACGCCGTACGGGCCTGGTCGACGGCAGGCGGCCGGATGACCGTGCGCAACGCCGGCGTCACCGCGGGCGAGGCCGTGATCGGCGCGCAGGCCGGAACCCTCGGTGTCGGTTACGACGGCCGCCTCAGCGGCTCGCTCGACGTCTCACTGCGTCAGGCGCCGAAAGCCATCGGCGCCATGGCCGAGACCGGCGTGATCCGGCCCGAGGCCGCCGCAGCCGCTTCGGCGGTCGCCGCCGCACGCCAGGGCGATGGCGACGTCGCCCGCGCCAACATCACCTTCCAGGCCGGCCGCACGACCCTCGGGCCCGTGGCCATCGGCCCCGCGCCGAAGGTCTACTAAGCCGCGAACTCCCGGCCGCAGAGATCCTTGAAGCCCTGCAGGGCCTCTGCGCGCCCGGGATAGAGCGCGGTCAGCATCTCGATCGCGAAGGTGACGGGCGCGGAGCCGGCGGCGGTGACCAGCGTGCCGTCGCGCACCGCGCACGGCGTGTCGACATAGAGCGCCCCGCCTGCGTAGCCGGCCGCCTTGGCCTCGAGGAAGCCCGGCTCGTTCGAGGTGTGACGGCGGCTGTCGAGCAGCCCTGATCGGCCGACGGCCAGGGTGCCAGCGCAGATCGCGCCCACCACCTTGCCGGCCTCGTCGGCGGCGCGCAGGACGGCCGAGATGTCGGGCGCGTCGCCTTCGATCCAGCCCGCCGAACCGATGACGGCCAAGGCGTCATAGTCGTCCGGCTGCAGATCTTCGATCGCATGATCGGATGCGAACCGCATGCCGCCCATCGACGTGACCGTCTGGCCGCCGGGCGTGTGAAACGAGACCCGCCCCGCGAAATAGGTGCGGACCGCCGCGCTCAGCCTCGCGTGCTCCCAATCCGCGAAGTCGTCGATCAGGACGAAGGCGAAATGCTTGCCCATGGGCGCCTCCTGCGATTGCCAGGCGCTCAGACTATAACTCGTTCGGTCCCAAACCTGTCAGCAGCTCGTCAGCGGAAGGGCGCATCGATGGAGGCCGGCGGTTCGGAGAACCATCTCGGCCCCTTGTCGGTCATGTGGAGGCAGTCCTCCAGCCTCACGCCGAACTGGCCGGGCAGATAGAGGCCCGGTTCGTTGGAGAAGCACATGCCGGGCGCCAGGCGGGTGGCCTCGCCGTGGACGAAGTTCACCGGCTCGTGCCCGTCCAGGCCGATCCCGTGCCCAGTGCGGTGCGAGAGGCCGGGCAACGCGTAGCGCGGGCCATATCCCAGGCGCTCGTAGTGGCGACGCACGGCGTCGTCGACCGCCCCGGCGGGCGTCCCCACCCGCGCCGTCTCGAAGGCGATCTGCTGGCCCCGCGCCACTTGGTTCCAGACCTTGCGTTGCAGGGCGTTCGGCTCTCCGAAGACGAAGGTGCGGGAGATGTCCGACTGATATCCCTCGACCGTGCAGCCGCAGTCCATCAGCACCACCTCGCCGTCCCGGACGGCCTGCGGCTTGTCCGAGCCGTGCGGATAGGCGCTCGCCTCGCCCAGCAGGATGAGGTTGAACTCCGGCCGCCCGCCCAGCGCGATGGTCGCCCGGTCCATCAGCGCCCCGATGTCGGATGGCGTCATCCCCCGCTCGATCTTCGAATGGGTGAAGCGGTAGGCCCCTAGCGTCACGTCCGCCGCCAACTGCATCAGCGCGATCTCGGCCGGCGACTTGATCATGCGACACCCGCGCACAACCGGCGCGCCGGCGACGAAACGGGCCTCTGGCAGCTTCTTCGCCAAGCCATCGGTCACGAAGAAACGCACCGTCTCCTCCACCCCGATCGCGCCTCGGTCGAGCTTGCGCCCGCGCAGCCAATCGGCGACCGGGCCCGCGGGGTCCTCGTCCTCCTGCCAGACCCGGATCTGCGCCGGCACGGCCAGGCTCTCACGGACGGAGGGCTCCTCGAAGTGCGGCGTGATAATCAGGATCTCGCCCTCGACCGGGATAATCGCCGCCGTCACCCGTTCGCTCCGCCACCAGCGGACGCCGGTGAAATAGGTCAGGGACGCGCCGGGCTCGATCACCAGGGCCGACATGCCATTGGCCCTCATCAGGTCCTGGGCCCTGGCGATCCGAGCCAGCAGTTCGGCCTGACCGATCGGCTGGGCGTTCTGCGTGAGGCTGGTCAGCCCCTCGGCCTGGGCGAAGGCCGGCCCGGCCATCGCCGCGCTGAGGCCGGCGGCGCCCGCCGCTTGAAGGAACAGTCGTCGATCCGCGCGCATTGGCCCCCTCCACGCTCTCGCTGCAACGAGTGCTCGCACAGGGCGTGATGGCGGTCCAGTCCGCCCCGAACAGGACCTTCTGCATAGGTTCGCCGCCAAACCGGTTTCTGGTGCAACTTTTTTGCGGCCAAGGGGCCTATTGCACCGGGAGCCGCAATGACCTAAGCGCCGAAGCTTCGTTTTCGGGGGACAGAATGGCCGATCCCAAGACCGCGCCGCCCAGCCTGGAGGCCGTCCGTGCGCGCATCGACGCGATCGACGCGCAACTCCTGACGCTGGTGGACGAGCGCGCCGGTCTCGCGGTTCAGGTCGCCGCCGCCAAGGCTGCGGCTGGCGACGGCGACAAGTTCGCCCTGCGCCCCGGCCGCGAAGCCCAACTCCTGCGCAGCCTGATCGCCAAGGATCGCAAGGCCGCCAGGCCCAGCCTGGTGGTCCGCATCTGGCGCGAACTGATCGGCGACAGCCTCTCGCGACAAGGCCCGTTCCATCTCAGCGTGTTCGGAGGCCGCGATTCCGGCCGCGCCGTCGAAGGCGCGCGCATGCGCTTCGGCGCGGCCCCGTCGCTGCGCCAGGTCGCCAAGCCCGAGGAGGCGCTCGCTGCGGCCAAGACGCCCGGCGGCGTGGCGATCCTCGCCCTCTCCTCGGACACCCCGTGGTGGGGCCGCCTGTTGGTCGATCCGCAGCTCAAGGTCTTCGCCGCCCTGCCCTGCCTTACCGCCTGGGGACCGCTCTCGGCCTTGGCTGTCGCCCAGCTCGAGGTCGAACCGACCGGCGCCGACATCACCTACTGGGTCACAGACGCTCCGGGACCGGCGCAATCGGTCGAGGAAGCCCTCGGCCGCGACGGCGTCGCCGGCGACATGATCGCCGAGGCCGGCGGGCTGAAGCTGTTTGGCCTGCTTGGCTTCTACCAGGTCAATGACGAGCGCCTGGCCCGTGCGCCCGGCCGCCTGACCGGCGTCATCGGGGCTGCGCCAGCGCCGATGGACGTGTAAGACGGCCGCGCTTTTCCTCGCTGCCGAGACCCATGTCCGAATTGCTCACCGATCGCTCCGCCGCCTCCCGTCCGGTTCCGAAACCGGGCATTCTCGACATCGCGCCCTATGTGCCGGGTAAGTCGAAGGTCGAAGGCGTCGAGCATCCGCTGAAGCTCTCGGCCAACGAGAACATCCTGGGCTCCAGCCCCAAGGCGCGCGAGGCCTTCGCCACCGCCTTCGACAAGTTGCAGATGTATCCGGATGGCCGCTCGAACGAGCTGCGCGAGGCGATCGCGACGAAGTACGGGCTCGAGCCGGACCGGCTGCTGTTCGGCTGCGGCTCGGATGAGATCTTCCAACTCCTCAACCAGACCTTCCTTGAGCCCGGCGACAACATCGTCCAGGGCGAGTTCGGGTTCGGCGCCTATGCGATCGGCGCGCGGGCCTGCCAGGCCGAGGTCCGGATGGCGCCGGAGCCGAACTACCGCATCGACGTCGACGAATTGCTCAAGCTGGTCGACGCCCGCACGCGGATCGTCTTCGTCGCCAACCCGGCCAATCCGACAGGAACCTGGAACAATCGTCAGGAAATCCGCCGATTGCACGCCGGTTTGCCGCCCAGCGTGGTCCTCTGCCTGGACGGCGCCTACGCCGAGTTCTGCGACGACCCGGCCTACGAGGACGGCATGTCCATGGTGCGGGAGTTCGACAACGTCGTTGTCACCCGGACCTTCTCGAAGCTGCACGGCCTGGCGGCCCTGCGGGTCGGCTGGGCCTATATGCCGCCCGAAATGGCCGGCGCGGTGGACCGAATCCGCCTGCCGTTCAACGTGAATATCCCCGCCCAGCTCGCCGCCATCGCCGCGCTGAGCGACGACGACTTCCAGCGCCGCTCGCTCGACCTCGTGAACCAGTGGCGGCCCTGGCTGGCCCAACAGCTCGGCGGGCTGGGCCTCGAGCCCCTGCCCTCGATGGCGAACTTCGTGCTGGTCGGCTTCCCGAGCACGCCGGGCAAGACCGCGCGCGAGGCCGACGCGTTCCTCAGCGCGCGGGGCCTGATCACCCGCTACGTGGCCGGTTACGGCCTGCCCAACCACCTGCGCATCACCATCGGCCTGGAAGAGCACAACCGCGCCGTGGTCGAGGCGCTGGCCGAGTTCATGAAGGGCTGAGCGATGAGCGTGATCTATCCGAGGATGGCGGTGATCGGCTGCGGCCTGATCGGCTCATCCGTGATCCGCGCAGCCCGTGAGGCCGGCGCCGTCGGCCACGTCTTCGTCGCCGACGCCAGCGAGGCGCACCGCGGGCGGATCGTCGAGCTCGGCTATGCCGACGAGGTCACCGGGGACATCGCCGAGGCGGTGAAGGACGCCGACCTCGTGGTCCTGGCCGTGCCGGTCCTGGCCATGGGATCGGCCGCGGAGGCCGCTGCCAGCGCCCTGAAGCCCGGCGCGACCATCACGGACGTCGGTTCGGTGAAAGGCTCAGTCGCCCAGGCCATGACCAAGGCGTTGCCTGACAACGTCTTCGTCATCCCCGGCCACCCCATCGCCGGCACCGAGCATTCAGGCCCTGATGCGGGCCTCGCCGAGCTCTTCCAGAACCGCTGGGTGATCCTGACGCCGCAGCCGCGCGACGACGAGCCCTATCTGGAAGCCACCGCCCGCCTGGCCGAGTTCTGGCGCGCGCTCGGCGCCAACGTCGAGCAGATGGACGCCACGCACCATGACCTGGTCCTGGCCGTCACCAGCCACCTGCCCCACCTCATCGCCTACAACATCGTCGGCACCGCCGCCGACATGGAGGAGGTGACCCAGGCCGAGGTGATGAAGTACTCCGCCGGCGGCTTCCGCGACTTCACCCGCATCGCCGCCTCAGACCCGACCATGTGGCGCGACGTCTTCGTGGCCAACAAGGACGCGGTGCTGGAAATCCTCGGCCGCTTCACCGAAGACCTCCAGGCGCTGTCCCGCGCCATCCGCTGGGGGGAGGCCGACAAACTCTTCGACCTCTTCACCCGCACCCGGGAGATCCGCCGCGGCATCATCGCGGCAGGCCAGGAAAGCGCCGAGCCCAACTTCGGCCGCGACCGCGGCAAGCACTGAGCGGCGCTTTCGGCGGGACCTAGATCGCCGCTTCGATGAACTTCGGACCTGGTTCCGCCATGGCCCGGGCGAAGGCGGCGTCGAAATCCTCGGCGGTCTCGCAGCGCACCGCCGGCACGCCCAGGCCCTTGGCCACCGACACCCAGTCAATCTTAGGATCGCCGAGGTCCAGCAGCTTGCTGGCCGACGGTCCGGGGTTGCCCGAGCCGGTCCGGCCCATCTCGATATTGAGGATCCGGTAGGAGTGGTTGGCGAAGACCACCACCGTGACGTCGAGCTGCTCGCGCGCCATCGTCCAGAGGCTCTGCACCGTATACATCGCAGAGCCGTCGCCGTTCAGCGACAGCACCTTGCGGCCGGGGGCGGCGACGGCCGCGCCGATCGCCAGCGGGCCGCCGATGCCGATGGCGCCGCCGGTCAGGGCCAGCACGTCGTGCGCCTTTGCCGTGGAGCAGGGCACGGCGATGCCGCCGCCCGAGGTCACCGAGTCATCGCAGATGATCGCGCCTTCCGGCAGGTGCCGAGCGACCGACACGCCGGCCGACTGCGGCGTCAACGGCCCGGTGGGCGCAGCGTCAGCCACCTTGTAGGACTGAGCAGGCCCGCTCGCCGGGGCGCCCAGCGCATCGGCCAGGGCCGCCAGCGCAGCGACGGAGTCCTCCGACCGTTCGGCCAGGGTCGTGGTTTCGCAACCCTCGGGGACCAGCACGCTCGGCCGGTTCGGATAGGCGAAGAAGGCCACCGGCGTCACCGTGCCGACGAACACCATCAGGTCCGTCCCTTCCAGGTCCGCCAGCGCCGCCTCGCCGAAGTACTGCATCCGGCCGGGCTGGAAGACGCCTGCGCCGCGCGGCTGACGCGCAATGAAGGTGTCGGAGAGCACCCGCACGCCGGCGGCCGCCAAGCGCGCGGCCTGCGCCAGGGCCGCGGCGCTGGTCGCTTGTCCGCCGAGCAGGATCACCGGCTTTGCCGCTTCGCGCACCTTCTTGGCCACGGCGTCGACTGTCGCGCCCGCGGGCGCCGCACGCACCGGCGCCTTCGCCTTGACCACGCCCTTCATCGTTTCCAACCAAGCGGAGTCCGCGGGCAGGATCAGGCTGACCGGACCGCCGGGCGGGCCATAGCTGGCGGTGACCGCCTCCGCCGCCAGTTCGGCGACCGTGTCGGCGCTGTCGGCCGACTTCACCCATAGGGAGTTCGGTCCGACAATGGTGGGAATGTCGGAATTCAACGGTGCGTCGTACTGCCGGTGATAGGTCGCGTGGTCTCCCACGACATTGACCACCGGCGTGAAGGCGCGCCGCGCGTTGTGCAGGTTGGCTAGGCCATTGCCGTAGCCGGGACCCAAATGCAGCAGGGTGCAGGCCGGCTTCTCGGCCATGCGGCCGTAACCGTCCGCCGCGCCCGTCGCCACGCCCTCGAACAGGCACAGCACTGGCCGCATGGCCGGCTGGCGGTCCAGCGCCGCCACGAACTGCATCTCGCTGGTGCCCGGATTGGCGAAGCAGGCGGTCACCTCGTTGGCCACCAGGGTCTCGATCAGGGCGTCAGCGCCATTCATGTCAGAACACCATCACTTCAGAAGCATCGGAAAACAGTCGTTCGGCCGCCTCAGCCCGCAGAGTCCGGGCGATCGGCTGGGCGATATAGCCCTTGTCGGTGATCTCACCGGCATGGGGATCGGGAGCGCTGTCCAGCACCAGGGCGCGGGCCACCTTGCCCCCGGAGCCCTTGGCCGTGGCGTTGAACCGCTCCACGCCCGCGCGCACCGCGGCCTCTACGGCCGCGCGATCCATGTTCGGGTTGGGATAGAAGAGCAGGCC
This sequence comes from Pseudomonadota bacterium, assembly GCA_023445705.1. Classification (GTDB taxonomy): domain Bacteria; phylum Pseudomonadota; class Alphaproteobacteria; order Caulobacterales; family Caulobacteraceae; genus Phenylobacterium. Next base: position 6,567 of record JAEXKM010000477.1, on the reverse strand, counting down.
CACCGCCTCCTTGCCCTCACCGCAGACCACGGCGTCGGTGACCGCATCGCCCACCGCCGAGACGGCTTTCACCCGCAGGTCGCCCACGGTGACGAAGGTGCCGCTGGCCAGCTTGAAATTCTCGGAGATCCGGCCGTCGAAGGCGAGCCCCGCGGTTGGGTCGCTCTCATCGGCGAAACGGGCGGCGTCCCCCAGCAGGTAGAAGCCGTCCTCGTCGAAGCTCTGAGCCGACAGCTCCGGCCGCCCCAGATAGCCGGGCGAGACCTGCGGTCCCTTCACCCGGAACTCGAGCTTGCCCGCCGCCGGGCGCAGCTTCACCTGGGTGCCCGGCACCGGTGATCCGATCAGGCCCATGCGCTCGTTCGGCCAGTGCACGTTGCACGCGGTCGGTCCGGTCTCGGTCGCGCCATAGCCCGACGCAAAGCTGATCTTCTCGCCGACCGTCGCCACGGCCACGGCCTGGATCCGGTCGCAGGTGTCCTGTCCCAGCGCCGCGCCGCCATACTGCAGCACCCGGACCTTTTCGAAGAAGCTCCGGGCCAGCGCCTCGTCGCGCTCAAGCTCGCCCACCAGCAGCATCCAGCCGGCCGGCACCATGTTGTGGTAGGTGGTCGCCACCTCCTTCAGGTTCCGCACCGTCTCGGCGAACCTGCCCGCGACCGGCTGGCCGGCGTCGATATGCACCGTGCCGCCGCGATGCAGCGCCATGTGCAGAATGGAGTTGGCGCCCAGGCTGTGGCTCCAGGGCGCGGAGTTGACCATGACCGGCGGCTCGTCGTCGGCGAAGCAGGCGGCGATCTGGGCGGCGTTGGTGGCGATCCCCTTGTGCAGGCAGATCACGGCCTTCGGCAGGCCGGTGGAGCCGGAGGTCAGCAGATACTTGGCATGATCGTCGGGCCGAGCTGTCGCCTCGACGCCAGTGGCTGCCAGCAATCGCTCGATCGGGATGTCGCCCACCCGCGCGTTCTTACCCGCGATCACCGGCAGCCCAGCCAGGAACGGGGCTTCCAGCGCCTCGACGAAGAGGGCGGCGTCCTCGGTGTAGATGACCGCCGGCTTCAGCACCTCGACCGCATGGGCCAAGCGCGACAGGTTCGCCCCCGGTAGGCCGTACTGCGGCGAGACCGGCGCAACGGGCATGCCCTGGCTCATGGCGGCATAGGAGATCAGCGCATGATCGACGCCGTTCCGGGCCAGGATCAGCAAGGGGCGCTCGCCCACCACGCCCAGCGCGCGCAGGCCGCCCGCCAGGGCGCGGACCTGATCGCGCGCCTCGGCAAACCCCACCTGCCGCCAGCCCTCGCCGGAGCGTTCGGCCAGCCAGACACGGCTGGGCGCCTCGACGGCCCAGCGCTCCAGCGCCTGGGTCATGGTGGTGAAGTTGGTCGCGTGGGGGGTCGGATTGGTGAGGATCAGCTCGCCGCCGCCCCGATCCTCGATCTCCAGTCGGCGCGGCGCATAGCGCGCATCGCGAAAGGGTGCATCGGTCGAGCGGATTCTGGCGTCCATGATCGATAAGCCTTAGCGGTCTGGACCCGACCGCCGCAATCCCCATCGACGCCGCCCCCGCGGGGAGAAGACGGTGCGCCCCTCTCAGGCCTCTGGACCTCGCCACCCCTTCCGAGCCATCTTCCCCGCCATTGCCAAGCATAGATTTAGGTGGGGAAACATGTTCAGCACGAAGCTCGCCGGCGGCCTCGCCGGCCTCATTCTCTTGGGTTCTACAGCGCCCGCCACGGCGCAAGATGCGCCCGCCGAAGCCCGTAACGACTACTCGAAACCTGAGAGCTGGCTCTGCTGGCCGGGCCGCGCCGACGCCTGCGCCATCGACAACACCGCCACCGTCATCAAGGCCGACGGCTCAATGACCAAGGAGACATGGAAGGCGGACCCGAAGGCTCCGGTCGATTGCTTCTACGTCTATCCGACCGTTTCGCTGGACAAGGGCGTGCTCTCGGACATGAACGCCGGACCGGAAGAGCGCCGCGTGGTCGAACAGCAACTCGCCCGTTTCGCCTCCAAGTGCCGGGTCTATGCGCCGCTCTATCGCCAGTTCACGCTGACCGCCCTGCGCGTCGCCGCAGCGCCGGGGGCTGCGCCGCCCTCAGCCCCGCGCCCGCAGACCGGCTACAACGACGTGGTCGACGCCTGGAACTACTACCTTCAGCATGAGAACAAGGGTCGCGGCGTCGTGTTGATCGGCCACTCCCAGGGCTCGGGGGTCCTAACCCAATTGATCGCGAAGGAGATCGACGGCAAGCCGGTGCAGAAGCAGCTCGTCTCGGCCCTCCTGCTCGGAACCAACCTGCCGGTCGAGGCCGGCAAGGACACCGGGACCTTCAAGTCGATCCCGCTTTGCAAATCGCCTGACCAGACCGGCTGCGCGGTGGCCTACGCCAGCTTCCGGGACAATGTCCCGCCGCCGGCGAACAGCCGCTTCGGCAAGCCTCGCGAGCCGGGCTCGACCATGCAGGCGGCCTGCGTGAACCCGGCCGCGCTTGGCGGGGGCAAGGGCGAACTTCACGCCTATCTGTCGTCCGGCTCTATGATCGCTGCGGAATCGGCCGCCCCGCCCCGCTGGACCAGTGACGGGAAGAAGGTCGATACCCCCTTCGTCTCGGTTCCCGGCCTGCTCAGCGCCGAATGCGTCTCGGCCAACGGCGTCAACTATCTGGCCGTGCACGTGAATGCGGACCCCAACGATCCGCGTACTGACGACATCGCCGGCGACGTGGTGGCCGGCGGCGCCGTTCAGAAGGATTGGGGCCTCCACCTCATCGACGCGAACCTCGCCATGGGCAATCTCGTCGACTTGGTGGGGACCCAGTCCCAGGCCTATCTGGCCCGCAAGTAACGCCCTCGCGGGCGGCTAGGATATCTTAGCCGCCCGTGATCTTCCGCCCGGCCATGATCCCCAGCACAAGGAAGATCACGAAGCCGACCAGGAAGATGAAGAACAGGATCTTGGCGATACCGGCCGCCGCGCCGGCAATGCCGCCAAATCCCATGGCGCCGGCGATTAGCGCCACCACGGCGAAGATCAGGGCCCATTTCAGCATCTGAACACTCCTCGAATTGTCCAGACCGCAACGCCGCCCCGCGACGCTCGTTCCCCATCGCCAAGCTCAGGCCGCTGGCTGCTCCCGCTTGGCGACCTGTTCGGCCAGGCGGCCCGGCAGTTCGGCCATGTGGTCGAACTCTGCGGTGAAATCGCCCAGCCCCTGAGTCAGGCCGCGCAACTCAACGATCAGGTCCTGGCGTTCGGCCCGCGGAAGGCAGACCTCGATCTCATCCCAGCCGTCCCAGCCATCTCGCGGGCGAAAGCCGAGGATCTGGCCGCGGCGTGAAGAGACCGCCTGGGTAATCTTCGAGGTCGAGGATTGCGGGGCGTGGATGATGAGCCTTTCGACGGGCTCCAGCAGGTAGGGCGCGCCGGCCTTGAGGCCCTCGCTCATCGCCAGCCGGCCCGCGGCCCGGAAGCTCATCTCCGAAGAATCGACGCTGTGATAGGAGCCGTCGACCAGCACCACCTCCACGTCGGTGACCGGAAAGCCCAGAGCGCCGCGTTCCATGGCGTCGCGCACGCCCTGCTCAACCGACGGAATCCACTGCTTGGGGACCACCCCGCCGGTGATCTTCTGCGAGAAGGCGAACCCTTCGCCCCGCGCTCGCGGGCGGATCTCGAGCACGACGTCGCCGAACTGCCCGTGCCCGCCGGTCTGCTTCTTGTGCCGCCCTCGCTGGGTGACCGCCTTCCGCAAGGATTCGCGATAGGAAACCTTCGGCCGGACCAGATGGGCCTCGACGCCGAACCGTCGGCGCAGCCGCTCCAGCGTGACCTGCAGATGAGCCTCGCCGCGGCCGGCGATCAGCGTCTCCTGTGTCTCGTGATCCTGGCTCACCGCCAGGGCTGGATCTTCGTCGGCCAGCTTGGCGAGCGCCGCCGAGAGGCGAACGTCGTCCTTCCTGTCCTTGGCCGCGATCGCCATGGCGAACAGCGCCGGCGGGGGGCAGGCCGGCGCCACGCATCGCCGCGCCTTGCCATCCATCGATAGCAGTTGGCCAGGCGCGACAGCGTCCAGCTTTCCGATGGCCACAACCTCGCCCGTTCCTGCCCTGTCGGTCTTGCGCCCCGTGGGGCTGGTGAAGCTGACCAGTCCGCCTGCCCGGCTCTTCTCACCGCCGCCGAGCGTCAGTTCCTGTCCGTCGGCCAACTCGCCCTCCATGACCCGGGCATAGGCCATCTTTCCGGCCTGGCCGGCGTAGGAGGTCTTGAGGACATAGGCGCACGGCCCATCGAGCCCCATCCGGGCGGCGGCGGCCACCACGTCCGGCGTTTCGTGCCGAAGCGCCTTCAGCAGACGCCTGACGCCAAAGCCGTTGAGCGCCGAGCCGAAGAACACCGGGGTGATCAAGCCCTGGGCCAGGTCGGCGACCAGGTCGGCGAAGACCGCGTCCTGGGCCGGGCTCAGGTCAGAGAGCAACTGCTCCATCAGTTCGTCGTCGAAGTCGGCAAGCTGTTCCAGCATGTGGAAGCGGGCGTCGGCTTCCAGTGCGGCGATGTCGCCCGATAGTTCGATCCGTTCCGACGCCTGGCCTGGGCGGTAGACGAAGGCCCGCTCAAGCGCGAGGTCCACGAACCCCGTCACCCGCTCCTTGTCCACCAGCGGAATCTGGCGCGCCACCAACCGCGCGCCGGACGCCGGCGCCATGGCGGCAAGCAGATCGTCCAGCGGCCCGCGGGCCTGGTCGATCTTGTTGACGAACACCGCGTGCGGCACGTGGCGCTCCTCCAACTCCTTAAAGATCGGCTGCAGCAGGCCGGCGCGCGCGGGGTTGGGGTCGGCGACGATGATCGCCAGGTCGACTGCCGGCAGGACATAGTCCTCGGTCCCCGCGAACTCGGGAGATCCGGGACAGTCGATCACCGAGTAGCGGTCGCCCATGAACTCGAAACCCGCGATGTTGAACTCGATGGATTGGCCCCGCGCTCGCGCTTCGGGCGTGGCGTCGCCGACGCTGGCCGAACCAACCTCGCCCTGACGCGGAATTGCGCCGGCCGCGAACAGCATGGCTTCCATGAGGCTTGTCTTGCCGGCTCCCGCCGCGCCGACGAGGGCGATGGCGCGTGCGGCGCCGGTACCTGGTCTGCCCATCTTAAGGGCCCTCCCAAGCTAGAGGCGCCCGCCTTGGGGCGGGCGCTCGTGACCCCGACCGACTATATGCTTCCACCCGCCGGACGATCGGCACAAGGGCGAAGAGGCGCTGAATGAACGGATATGTCTGGCTGGGCCTGGCCATTGTCGCGGAAGTGATCGCCACCACGGCCCTGAAGGCGTCCGACAGCTTCAGCCGGCTGGTCCCCAGCCTGGTGACGGTGACGGGCTACAGCTTCGCCTTCTGGTGCCTCTCGCACTCGATGAAGACGGTCCCAGTCGGGGTCGGCTACGCGATCTGGTCAGGCGTCGGCATCGTGTTGATCACCGCCATCGCCTGGGTGGCCTTCAAGCAGCGCCTGGACTTCCCGGCGCTGGCCGGCATGGGGCTGATCGTGGCCGGAGTGCTGGTGATCAATCTGTTTTCGAAGAGCTCGGGGCACTGAGGAACTCGGTGACCGCCTCGATCACGTCCACGAGGCCCAGCCGATCCACGCGCACGCCCTCCGGCAAGCTGGAAAACAGCCGGGTCGGCGCCGCGGCGTCCAGCATCACGAAGACCCCCTTGTCGTCGGCGCGCCGGATCAGCCGCCCGAACGCCTGGGCGATCCGCGCCCGCGCCACGCTGTCGTCGTAGGTCTTGCCGCCGAAACGCGTCCGCCGCGCCTTGTGCAGCAGGTCTGGCCTCGGCCACGGCACCCGGTCGAAGGCCAGCAGCCGCAGCGAGCGCCCAGGCACATCGACCCCGTCCCGCACCGCGTCAGTGCCCAGCAGGCAGGCGTCTTCCTCCGCCCGGAAGATGTCCACCAGGGCGCCAACCTCCAGCGGATCGACATGCTGGGCGTAGAGGGCCAGTCCGCGGTCCGCCAAGGGCGCGGCGATCCTCTCATGCACCGCCCGCAGGCGTCGGATCGCGGTGAACAGGCCGACCCCGCCGCCACCGGCGGCCAGGAACAGTTCGCGCATCGCCGCAGCGACCTGGCGCGGGTCGTCGCGCCCGACGTCCGTCACGACATAGGCGCGGGCGTTGGCGGCATAGTCGAAGGGCGAGGCGAGCTTCAGCGTCTTGGGCCGGTCGGGCAGCCGCGCGGCGCCGGTTCGCATCTCCGCCAGGGCGAAGGGATCGTCGAGCGTCGCATCGGACAGCGTCGCGCTGGTCACCAGAACGCCGTGCGAGGGCGCGATGACGGCGTTGGTCAGCGGCTCGGTGGGATCGACCCAATGCCGGCGGCAGGCGGCGTCCACCACACGGCCATAGAGGAACGTCGCCTCGAACCAGTCCACGAAATCCGGATCGTCCTCGGAGTCTTCGTCGATGGCGCGCAGCATCGAGCGCCAGGCCGGCAACAGCATGCGGCAGCGGCGGTCCAGCCCCCGCAGCGCGCCTTCGATCCGCCCCCGGTCGCTGGTG
>JAEXKM010000443.1 GCA_023445705.1 Pseudomonadota bacterium | reverse complement strand
CACGATTCCTACCGTCCGGCCGGCGTGCACGCCCTGAAGGCGGGGCTGGACGGCAAGGGACGCCTCGTCGCGCTGAAGGATCACTTCGTCTCCTTCGGCGACGGCAAGGCCTTCGTCGTCGCCGGCGACATGCACCATGACGCCATCACCCCGGTCGGCGTCATCGATCACCTGGAATACGCGGCCACCATGCAGCCGCTGGGCCTGCGCACCGGATGGTTGCGCGCGCCGCGGTCGAACGGCATGGCCTTCGTCTTCGAGTCCTTTCTGGATGAGCTGGCGCACGCCGCCGGCGCCGATCCGCTGGCCTGGAAGCTGGACCTGCTGTCAAAGCCCTTCGTCGGCCCCGTCGTGAAGACGCGTGGCGGCGAGTTGCCTGGCTTTTCCTCCGCCCGCCTGCACGGCGTGCTGAAGCGCGCCGGCCAGATGGCGCGGTGGGGACGGTCCGTGCCGGCAGGCCGCGGGCTCGGTTGCGCCAGCTTCTTTAGCCACAACGGCTACTTCGCCCATGTGGTCGAGGTCTCGGTTGATGAGGCGGGCGAGGTGAAGGTCCTGGAGGTCTGGTCGGCCGGCGATGTCGGCCGCCAGATCGTCAATCCCAACGGCGCCGATCAGCAGGCGACCGGCAGCGTGATCGAAGGTATCGGCCAGGCTCTTCTGCAGAAGATCGACGTCGTCGACGGCCGTGTGCAGCAGACGAACTTCGACTCCTATCCTCTGATGCGGATTGGCCAGGCGCCGAAGATCAATCTGGAATTCGTGCTGACCGACAACCCGCCGACGGGGCTTGGAGAGCCGGCGCTTCCGCCGATCATTCCAGCCCTCTGCAACGCGATCTTCGCAGCCACCGGCAAGCGCGTCCGCAATCTTCCCGTGGATCTCAGCCAGGCCGAATAGGCGCCCGGGCGGACGTCAGCACGATGTTCCGGGCCTGGAGCGATTTTCGCTCGAATCTTCGGCCGGCCGCCCGCTTTCCCCCGCGAGGCTTCGGCGCCAGCGAAGCTAGCCTTTCCTGGTCATAGGGAAGGGGCAGCATGACTGGGTGGAACCATCGCAAGCCGCTGGAGGCGCAAGCCCAGACCGATCAGCGGCTGAAACCGACCCTCAGCTGGTGGCATCTCGTCGCCCTGGGCGTCGGCGCCATCGTCGGCACGGGCATCTACACGCTGGTCGGCGTCGGCGCGGGCCTGGCAGGCCCCGCGGTGGTGCTGTCCTTCCTGGTGGCCGGCGCCATCTGCGCCTGTGCGGCCCTGGCCTATGCCGAGGTTTCTACTCTTATCCCGCAATCGGGCAGCGCCTACACCTACAGCTACGTCGTGATCGGCCAGCTCGTCGCCTGGATCGTCGGTTGGAGCCTGATCCTCGAATATTCGTTGGTGGTCAGCGCGGTCGCCGTCGGTTGGTCCGGATACGCGACGGGGTTCCTGGCCTCGGTCGGGATCGAACTGCCGCACGCCCTGGTCGCCGGTCCCCACGCGGGCGGGGTGATCAACCTGCCGGCCATCTTCATCGTCGCGGTGGTGGCCGGGCTGCTGGCGCTGGGCACTCGCGAAAGCGCCACCATCAACGCCGCCCTCGTGGTGGTGAAGATCGCAGCCCTGGCCCTTTTCCTCTTTGTCGCCCTGCCGCATTTCGATCCGGCCAAGTTCCAGCCGTTCATGCCCTACGGCTTCGCATCGGAGCCGGACGGCGCCGGCGTGCGCCGCGGCGTGATGGCCGCGGCGGCGATCATCTTCTTCGCCTTCTATGGCTTCGACGCCGTCTCCACTGCGGCCGAGGAATGCAAGCGGCCGGGCCGGGACCTTCCGATCGGCATCATCGGCGCCATGCTCGCCTGTACGGTCATCTATGTTGCGGTCGCCATGGGAGCCGTCGGCTCGGTGTCGATCAGCGAGTTCGCCCGCAGCCCCGAACCCCTGGCGCTTATCCTGCGGAGCCTGGGCGCCGGCCATGCGGCGGTCCTCGTCGGCGCAGCGGCCATCATCGCCCTGCCGACCGTGATCCTCGCCTTCCTCTATGGCCAGAGCCGCATCTTCTTCGCCATGGCCCGCGATGGCCTGATGCCCGCCGCCCTGGCGAAGGTGAGCGCCCGTACCGGCACGCCGGTCCGGATCACCTTCTTCACCGCCGCCATCGTCGGCGTGCTGGCTGGCCTTGTGCCGCTGGACGAGATCGCCGCTCTCGCCAACGCCGGGACGCTGGTCGCCTTCATCGCCGTGGCCGCCTGCCTGCTGATCCTGCGCAAACGCGAGCCGCAAAGGCCGCGCCTGTTTCGTACGCCGCTGGCCTGGGTGGTCGGGCCGGTCACGATCCTCGGCTGCCTCTATCTGTTTTCCAGCCTGCCGCTGCTGACCCAGACCTTCTTCGCCGCGTGGACCCTGCTTGGCCTGGCCGTTTACTTCGCCTGGGGCCGGCGTCGGCTGCAGCACGCCTGATCCTTCGAACCCCTCAATAGGAGCGACCATGCCGCGCCCCGACCGACGCACTCTGTTGAAGGGAGGCCTCGGCCTCGCCGCCGCACCCGCCATCGCTCAAGCCGCCCCGGCGATCGTCAAAGGCCTGCCCGACGTCGTCGTAGTCGGCGCGGGCGCCTTCGGGGCCTGGACCGCGCTGGAACTGCGGGAGCGCGGTGCGAAGGTGACGCTGGTCGACGCCTATGGGCCGGGCAATCCGCGCTCGTCCTCGGGCGGGGAGACGCGCAACATCCGCGCCTCCTACGGCGATCGCGACATCTACACCCGCTGGACCACCGAGGCCTGGGCGATGTGGAACGCGCGCCAGCAGGAGTTCGGCCGCCAACTCATCTATCCCAACGGCAGCCTGCGGGTGCTGTCGCCTGAGGCCATGGCCGCCCAGCCGTCGCTGTTTCGCGAGCTTGGCTTGCCCTTCGAGGTCCTCGGCCCCGACGAGGTCAATCGGCGCTGGCCGCAGTATCGGTTCGCCGAGGACGAGCAGGTCTTCTACGAGGTCCAGTCCGGCAGCGTGAAGGCGCGCGAAGCGCTCATCGCCGTCTCCGAGGTCTTCGTCCAGAAGGGCGGGGTCATGCAGGTCGGCCGCGCTGCTACGCCGGCCCCGGGCAAGGGGCGGCTGGACGCGCTCATGATCGACGGCCAGCCGCTGTCGGCCGGATCCTTCGTGCTGGCCTGCGGGCCCTGGCTTCCCAAGCTGCTGCCGGACCTGCTCGGCGACCGGATCGTCTGCCCGCGGGCCGAGCTGTTCTTCGTCGGATCGCCGCCGGGCGACCCGCGCTATCGCTGGGAGCACGCGCCCAACATCACCGATCGCCGTGTCTACACCAGCGCCGACAACGGCGGCGGCTACAAGATCGCGGCGCGCCGGCCGGGGGTCTTCCTCGACCCCGATTCGGGCGACCGCATGCCGTCCGCCGACCTGGTCCCCCAGATCGAAGAGTACGTGAAGCGCCGCCTGCCGGGCCTGGTGGGCCAGCCTATCGTCCAGAGCTATGTCTGCCAGACCGAAGTGACCGACAACGGCCACTTCCTCATCGACACCTATCCTGACCGCCCGAACCTTTGGATCGCGGGCGGCGGGTCGGGACATGGCTTCAAGATGGGGCCGAAGATCGGCCGCTACGTGGCCGAACGGGTGGCGGCCGCGCCGCAGCCTGCGGACCTCGCGAAGATCTTCTCCCTGGCTTCCCACGGCCCGGCCAGCCAGCAGTCCGGCCACGCCTGACCAAGGGCTGTAAGCCTCGAAGAAAAAGGCCCCGCATCGGCGATGCGGGGCCCTTTCAG
>JAEXKM010000285.1 GCA_023445705.1 Pseudomonadota bacterium | reverse complement strand
CGATACGTCGACTGGCGGTGGCGGTCAATCATCGGACCGCCGGTTGGGGGCTTTCCTCTGACCTAACGTCATGCCCTAAGCAGGCTCCTGACCAGGGAGGCGCGCATGCAGCACAAAATGGGATCGGGCGAGCTTCTCGACGGGAACGGCCATCTCGTCGAGCGAGGCTGGAGCACGCAGGAGACCCGCCGTTATGAGCGTACCGCGATCGGGACCGCGCACGACGACCCGGCCATCAAGGAATGGGACTACTACGCCATCCTGACTCCCGACTTCGGCCTGGCCCTGACCGTGGCCGACAACGGCCACATGGGCTTCCTGGGCGCCTCTTGGATGGACTTCCAGGCGCGGACCTTCGTCAATGGCGGAGTCGGAACGCCTGCGCCCCACGGCGAGATGCGCCTGCCGTCCAGCGCGGACGCTGGCGATATCGTTCACGAGCATCCGAAACTGCAGATCGCCTTCCGCCACGCGCCCGGCGGGCGGAGGCTGACGATCGACGCACCGGGCTTCGACAAGGGCGCGGGCCTATCAGGCGAGATCTTCCTGGCGCAGCCGCCGATGGACCGCATGGTGATCGCCACGCCCTTCGCCGAAAACCCGCTGGCCTTCTACTACAACCAGAAGATCAACTGCATGCCGGCCCAGGGGCATATCGATTACGCGGGCCGGCGCTATGCGTTCGAGCCCACGAGCGCCTTCGGCGTGCTCGACTGGGGTCGCGGCGTCTGGACCTTCGACAACACCTGGTACTGGGGATCGGCCTCGGGGCTGCATGATGGCAAGCCCTTTGGCTTCAACATCGGCTACGGCTTCGGCGACACCTCGGCGGCCAGCGAGAACGTCCTCTTCTACGATGGCAAGGTCCACAAGCTGACGGATGTGGCGTTCCATCTGCCCGAGGGCGGATACGACGCCGGCCCCTGGCGGTTCACATCCAGCGACGGGCGCTTTGAGATGACCTTCGAGCCGATCGTCGACCGCCACGCCGATTTCCGCATGGGCGAAATCAGCTCGGCTCAACACCAGGTGTTCGGCCGCTTCTCGGGAACCGCAGTCCTCGACGACGGCACGCGGCTGGCCATTCGTGACCTCATCGGCTTTGCCGAGGAAGTGCATAACCGCTGGTGACGAGCAACGGCGGCAGTTCCCCGGGCGAGGCGTCGCCTCAGGCCTGCTGGTGCTTCAGCGGCAGCAGCGCCACGAGGCTGATGAGCGCGGCCACGGCGAGATAGATCCCCACCGGCACGAGCCCGCCCTCAGTCGACAGCGCCTGGGCGATGACCGGGGTCAGGCCGCCGCCGATGATGCCGCCGACGTTGAACGCCATCGACGCGCCGGTGTAGCGCACCCGGGCCGGAAAGAGGCCGGGCAGGAAGGCGCCGAGCGGGCCATAGACGAAGCCCATGGTCAGCAGCGCCAGCGACAGGAAGGCCCAGCAGCTAAGCAGCGTGCCGCCGGTCATCATCGGCGCCATCAGCGCGCCGACCACCACCGCCATGAAGCAGCCGGCGATCAGGACCCGCCGCGGGTTCGTCGCGTCGGCCCAATAGCCGGCCAGCACAATGCCGAGCGCCATGAAGCCGATCGCGCCGAGTTGCACGCCCAGGAAGGTCTCGCGGCTGTACTTGAGTACGGTCGTGCCGTAGCCGAGCGCAAAGGCGGTGGCGATATAGAAGACCGCGAAGCAGGCGACCACGGCGAAGGTGCCCGCCACGGTCGGCAACAAGTGGCGCTTGAAGAGTTCGGCCAGAGGCACTTCGGCAGGCTTTTCCTCGGCCAGGGCCTTCGCGAAGGCTGGGGTCTCGGTCAGCTTCAGCCGCACCCACAGGCCCACGCCCACCAGGAGGGCGCTGCCGATGAAGGGCAGACGCCAGCCCCAGGCGAGGAATTGCTCGGGCGTCAGCAGCACCCCGAGAATAAGGAAGAGGCCGTTGGCGGCGATGAAGCCCACCGGCGCGCCAAGTTGGGGGAACATGCCGTAGCGCGCACGCCAACCGGGAGGAGCGTTTTCGACCGCCAGCAACGCTGCGCCGCCCCATTCGCCACCTAGGCCAAACCCTTGGCCGAAGCGCAGCACGCAGAGCAGCGCCGGGGCCAGCCATCCTGCCTGCTCGTAGCTGGGCAGGAATGCGATGAGCACGGTCGAGGCGCCCATCATCAGCAGCGAGGCCACGAGGGTCGACTTGCGGCCGATCCGATCGCCGAAGTGGCCGAACACGATGGCGCCCAGCGGGCGGGCGAAAAACGCCACCGCCATGGTGGCGTAGGAAGAAAGGAGCTGCATCGCCGGCGAAGCGGCCGGAAAGAACATCGGCCCGAACACCAGCGAGGCGGCCGTGGCGTAAATATAGAAGTCGTAGAACTCTACCGCCGTCCCCACCAGGCTGGCGCCCAGCACCCGCCGCGCCGATGGCGCTCCCGACGTATTCGACATGAGTTTCCCCGACTTGTTTGCGCCGGCTTCGCGCCTCAGCGTCATCAGGTCAACCCCGTGCACGTGGTGCGCTGGACCGCCGCGCCCTCGAAAAGACACTTAACAAGTCGCCCAATCATGGGGATAGACGATCTAAGCAGGGAACTGCGAATGGCGCCGCTCGTTCCTGGCGTGTCATTTCTGTGGCGGAGTATGCCGTGATCGAAGTCCGCGAGACGAGTCCCGGCCGAACCGACGACCTCAGTTATCGGCTGCTGGTCGATGCGATCGCCGACTACGCGATCTACATGCTCGACGTAAATGGCCACGTGACGAACTGGAATCCCGGCGCCGAGCGCATCAAGGGATACCTGCGCCACGAGATCATCGGGCGGCACTTCTCGCTGTTCTACACCGAGGAAGACCGCGCCGCCGGCCTGCCCGCCCGCGCGATGCGAACCGCCGCCGCCGAAGGCCGGTTCGAGAATGAAGGCTGGCGCGTGCGCAAGGACGGCAGCCGCATCTGGGCGCACGTGATCCTCGACCCGATCCGTGACGACACCGGCGAACTCATCGGCTTTGCGAAGATCACCCGCGACATCACCGAGCGCCGAGAAGCGCAGATCGCGCTTGAGGCGGCGCGCGAAGCGTTGGTGCAGTCGCAGAAGCTGGAGGCCATCGGTCAACTGACCGGCGGCGTGGCCCACGACTTCAACAACCTGCTGATGGCCATCATCGGCAGCCTGGAGCTGGTGCGCAAACGCCTGCCCTACGACGCCAAGGTCACGCCGCTGCTGGATAACGCGGTGCAGGCGGCCGAGCGTGGCGCCAGCCTGACCCAGCGGATGCTGGCCTTCGCCCGCAAGCAGGAACTCAAGGTCGACGCCGTGGAGCTGGCGGCCCTGGTCGACGGCGTCACCGGCCTGCTCGAACAGGCGCTTGGCCCCTCGATCTCAGTTCGTTCGATCATTCCCCCGGGGCTGCCCAAGGTGCAGACCGATCCGGCCCAACTCGAGACGGCGCTCCTGAACCTCGCCGTGAATGCGCGGGACGCCATGCCAGACGGCGGCGTGATCCGCATTCGGGCCGAGGCCGTGGCGGTGGACGCCACCTCCCCCGTGGGGCTGCCCACCGGCGAGTACGTGCGCCTGTCGGTGGCCGACGCCGGCCAGGGCATGGACGAGGAAACCCTGGCGCGAGCTATGGAGCCGTTCTTCACCACCAAAGGCGTGGGCAAGGGGACGGGCCTGGGGCTTTCCATGGTGCACGGCCTGGCCGAGCAGAGCGGTGGCCGACTGGTCATCTGCAGCACGCCCGGCGAAGGCACCGTCGTCGAGCTCTGGCTGCCGAAGGCGGAAGCCGATGAGCAACGGCGGGTCCGCGAGCAACGCGCCGCCGCGCCGATCCCGATCGCGCCGCTCTCGATCCTCGCAGTGGACGACGACGACCTGGTGCTGCGCAACACGGTCGCCATGCTGGAGGACCTGGGCCACAAGGCCTTCGCCGCGGGCTCTGCGGAAGAAGCGCTGCGGCTGCTGGAGCGGGAATCGATCGATCTGGTCGTGACCGACTACGCCATGCCGAAAGTCACCGGCGTCCAGCTCGCACAGGCCATTCGGGCCCGGCGGCCATCCGTGCCAGTGCTGCTGGCCACGGGCTACGCAGAACTGGGTGACGGCGTGGCCGATGATCTGCCGCGGCTGGCCAAGCCGTTCCTGCAGCAGCACCTGGCGACCGCGATCGGCGAACTGGCCAACGCGGCCGACTAAGCTAGGCGGCTTCCTTGATTTGGCCGCGGGCTTGGGCCAGATGGCGGCCATGTCCCTCCGGATCGACCCGTTCTACGCCATTTCCGTCAGCGCCCTGGCCCATCGCCTGAAGGGTGAAGGCCGCTCCGTCATCCACATGGAGTTCGGCCAGCCGTCGACCGGCGCGCCCAAGGCCGCCATCGAGGCCGCCCACCGCGTGCTGGACACCGATCCGATGGGCTACTGGGAGAGCCCCGCGCTAAAGGCGCGGATCGCCCAGCACTATCTGGACTCCTACGGCGTCACGGTCTCGCCCAGCCAACTCACGCTGACCTGCGGAGCTTCGCCCGCCCTGGTGCTGGCGCTGTCGTCAGCCTTCAGCCCCGGCGACCGCGTCGCCTTGGCGCGGCCGGGCTACGTCGCCTATCGCAACACCCTCAAGGCGCTGCATATCGAGCCGGTCGAACTGGCGTGCGGCGCGAACGAACGCTTCCAGCTTTCGGCGGAGCGGATCGCCGCGCTCGATCCTGCGCCCGCCGGCGTAATCATCGCGAGCCCCGCCAACCCGACCGGCACCATCATCCCGGCCGACGAGTTGGAAGCCATCGCCAGGGTCTGCCGCGAGCGGGGCATCAAGATCGTCTCGGACGAGATCTATCACGGGCTCTCGTATGTGGAGCCGGCGCGCTCGATCCTGGAGTTCGAACCCAACGCCTTCGTGGTGAACTCCTTCTCCAAGTATTTCAGCATGGCCGGCTGGCGGCTGGGCTGGCTGCTGTCGCCGCCCGACCACGTGCAGGCGGCGCACGCCTATATGGGCGCGCTGTTCCTGACCCCGCCCTCCCTGGCCCAGCATGCGGCGCTGGCGGCCATGGACGCGCACGAGGAGTTGGAGGGCCATCTCGGGGTCTATCGCGCCAATCGCGCCCTGTTGCTGGACGCCTTGCCGCGGCTGGGCCTGGGAGCAATCGCGCCGCCGGACGGGGCCTTCTACATCTATGCCGACGTCGGGCATCTGACCGACGACAGCCTGGCGTTCTGCAAGCGCCTGCTGCAGGACACCGGCGTCGCCACCGCCCCCGGCGTCGACTTCGACCCGGTCGAGGGCAAGCACTTCATCCGTATGTCCTTCGCCGTCTCCACGCCGGAGATCGAGGATGCCATCGCCCGGATGGAGCCCTGGTTCGCACAGCGGGCCGCAGAGGCCCGCTGACCGCCGTGCCGAGGCGTCAGGCCGGTTGCGGCTTGCGCGTCTCGGCCTTCAGCCGCCCGCCGCTCAGCCACAGCGCAGCCGCCGGCGACAACGCCAGCAGCGTGCGGCCGAGGGCGACGGCCGCGCCCAGGACCATAAGCGGCTGGATGAGCAGGAACGCCGGATAGAGCGGCGATCCCAGCGGCCCCGAGACCAGGCCGATGGCCGGGCCGGCCAGCCAGATCATGATCAGGTGCGAGCAGAACATCAGGAAGGCG
>JAEXKM010000199.1 GCA_023445705.1 Pseudomonadota bacterium | reverse complement strand
TCGTCCGCGCGCGGCGCTCATGCTGGATGCCCTGAACCTGCCAGACAGCGTGACCAAAGCGTTCTGTGATCGCCGCGCCCGATGCGGTGACGAGTTCTCGCAGCCGCGATAGCGAGATCACAGCGGGATCGTAGTGGACGCAGAGGTGGGGCTCCTTGGCCTCAGCGCCATCCACGACATGGGCCTTGGTAACGCCAGGCCGCCCTGCAATCTCGTCGGTAAGCCGCCTGACGCAAGCGTCCGAACTGTCGTGCACCTCCGGCAAGATCAGCGGGATATCGAGTTGAAGCGTCTGGATCATGCCGAACCTCTTGATCAGGCCAGAACGTGCGGCCTCGAGACTGGTTGGACGAAGCAGGCGACGGCTTCCCGCCGCCTGCCGTTGAACGCCGGGATCGAGCTAGTCTTCGATCCCTTCACTCTTGCGGTGCCTGACCGCCTGGGCCGCGAAGGTCGGCAGCACCAGGAGGGTCAGCGCCGTCGCCGTCAGCAGCCCGCCGATGACCACAGTCGCCAGCGGCTTTTGCACTTCGGCCCCTGCCCCGCTGGCGATCGCCATCGGGATGAAGCCAACGATCGCCACCAGCGCAGTCGTGAGCACTGCTCGTAGACGGCTCGATGCACCTTCGATCGCCGCTGAACGCGGGTCTAGGCCGCCGTCGAGTCGCTCACGGATCGACTGCATTAGGACAAGACCATTCAGCGTCGCGACCCCCGAGACGGCAATGAAGCCGACGGCTGCGGACACAGAGAACGGCATGCCTCGCAACAGTAGAGCAAGGGCCCCTCCGACGAGGGCCAAGGGCACGCAGGCGAACACCAGACCGGCTTCAGCAAACGAGCCCAAGGCCATGAAGAGCAGGATCCCGATCAGCACGAATACAATCGGGATGACGAGCGAGAGCCGCTGCTCGGCGCGCTGCAGGTTCTCGAATTGACCGCCCCAGTCGAGATAGACCCCGGCCGGAAGGTCGACCTTGGCCACCCCTTGCTGAGCGTCGGTGACGAAGCCTCCGAGATCGCGACCGCGAACGTTGGCCTGGACCACCATGCGTCGGCTGCCATTCTGGCGGCTGATTTGGTTCGGTCCCTCTCCGGTCTGGATGCGGGCGACTGACGACAACGGCACAACAGTGCCGTTCGGCCCGCTAATCGGGAGAGCCGCCAACGCCGCCGGGTCGTTGCGCGCGTCTTCTGGAAGGCGCACCACCACATCGAAGCGGCGATCGCCTTCAAAGATTCGCCCGGCCTCGGCTCCGCCGATCCCCGCAGAGACCGCCTCACTGATATCGGCTGCCGACAGGCCGTAGTTGGCGGCGGCAAAGCGGTCGACGGTGATTGTCAGCGTCGGCAGGCCTGACGCCTGCTCGACCCGCACGTCCGCAGAGCCGGACGTCTCGCGCAGGACGCCGGCGATCTGATCGCTGACGCGCTGCAGGGTGGCGAAGTCGTCACCGTAGACCATCACCGCGAGATCGGTTCGGACCCCGGAGATCAGTTCATTGAAGCGCAGCTCAATGGGCTGGCTGAACTCGAAGTTGTTGCCGATCTGTCCAGAAGCCACCTTCTCGAACCGAGCAATGAGCTCCTCCTTCGGCAGCTTCGGGTCGGGCCAGTCCTTGCGGTCCTTCAAGACGATGACGCTGTCGGAGATGTTGGGCGGCATCGGGTCGACTGCGGCCTCGGCCGTGCCGGTGCGCGAGAACATCGTCTCCACCTCCGGCTGGGCTTTGATGACCTTCTCGAGCGCCATCTGCATGGCCAGGGACTGTTCGAGTGAAGCCGACGGCACCCGCAGAGCCTGCATGGCGATATCGCCCTCATCGAGGGTTGGAATGAATTCTCGGCCAAGGACAGTGAAGGACACCGCCCCCAACACAAGTGCGGTGATCGCCGAGATCAGGACCACCTTTGGCCGAGCGACCGCCGCCACGATGGCAGGCTGGATGAACCGGCGCGCGAAACGCAGGATCTTGGTCTCGTGTTCGTCGACCTCGCCATCCGGACCGGTGTGGACCGTCTTGGGATCGCGGACGAGCAGCGCCGTCATGGCCGGCACGAAGGTGAACGAGAAGATGAAGGCGCCCACCAGGGCGAGCATCACCGTCGCGCCCATTGGTTGGAAGGTCTTGCCTTCGACCCCCTCAAGGGTGAGCAGCGGAGCGAAGACCAGAAGAATGATCAGCTGACCGAAGGCGGCCGGCTTGACCATTTGGCGGGCCGACTGGATGGCGACATCCAATCGCTCGTGACGGGTCAGAAGGCGTCCGAGCTCGGCACGGCGCTTGGTCAACATCAGCAGCGTGTTCTCGATCACCACGACGCCGCCATCGACCATTAGGCCGAAATCGAGGGCGCCCAGGCTCATCAGGTTCCCGCTGATGCCGAACCGGTTCATGCCGATGACGGCGAACAGGAATGAGAGCGGGATCATCAAGGAGGTGATGATCGCTGCGCGGATGTTCCCCAGCAGCAGGAAGAGGATCACGATCACCAGGAGCGCGCCCTCGGTAAGATTGCGCGCCACTGTAGCGATGGTCGAGTTGACCAGCTCACTGCGGTTCAACACCGGTACGGCGACGATGCTGGGCGGCAGGGAGTCGTCGACCACCGAAAGACGCTCGGCGGCCGCCTGCGCCACCGTGCGGCTATTGCCGCCCGCGATCATCAGAGCCGTGCCCAGCACGGCCTCGTGCCCGTCTCGGCTTGCCCCGCCCAGCCTCGGCGCTTGGCCCGCCTCGACCGTAGCGACATCCGCCACGCGAACAACCAGGCCGCTGCGGTTGGTCACCGGCGCTTGAGCGAGGTCCTCCGCCGTGGCCGCGAGGGCGTCGGTACGCACCACCAAGGCTTCCCCGGCACGCTGAATGTAGCCGGCGCCCGACTGGATGTTGGCTCGGTCGAGAGCTTCGACGAGGTCGTTGAGGCTCAGTCCGTAGCCAGCGAGCTTGGCGACGTCCGGCCTGACCGCGAACTCCTTGACGTAGCCGCCGACCGTATCGACCCCCGCCAGCCCCGTGGTCGTGCGCATCTGCGGGGCGATGATCCAGTCCTGCACGGTACGGAGATAAGTCGCCCGCTGTTGAGGCGTGGTGAGGCGTTCCCCCTCGGGAGTGAGATAGACGCCTTCCGACTGCCAACCAGGCTGGCCCGGCTTGGCCAGCGTCTTCTGACTGTAGGGCTCGTAGTCGACGGTCCACATTAGGACCTCGCCCAGACCCGTGGTGATTGGCGCCAGCGCGGGCTCCACGCCCTCGGGCATGCGCTCACGCGCCTGGGCCAACCGCTCGGCCACTTGCTGTCGGGCGAAATAGATGTCGGTCTGGTCGGTGAAGATCGCGGTGATCTGGCTGAAACCGTTGCGCGACAGCGACCGGGTGCTGGTAAGCCCCGGGATGCCGGCCAGCGCTGTCTCAAGGGGATAGGTTACCTGGCGCTCGATCTGCTCGGGCGCGAGTGCTGGGGCGACCGTGGTGATTTGCACCTGACGGTTCGTGATATCCGGGACTGCGTCGATCGGCAGCCGGGTGAGTTCGAAGAGGCCGACGGCGCAGACCAGCGCCACCGCCAGCACCACGAACCATCGAAAGCGAACGGACGCTTCTATGAGAAGTTTGAACATGCGCGCCCCCTAGTGCCCGTGCTCGGCTTGGCCCTTGGCGAGCTCGGCTTTCAGCAGGAAGGCGTTGGCGCCGGCGATCCGTTCGGACCCATTCAGCCCTCGCAGGATCTCGGTTCGGCCGCCCGCTTGGCGACCGGTGAGGACGGGCACAGCCCTGAAGCCCCCAGCCGTTTGGAGGAAGACGACGCTTCCGCCCTCGACCGTCTGCACGGCCTCGGACGGCACCGTGACGCCCCCTGTCGCGCCGCCGGTGACGACGGCCGCGGTGACCGGCGACCCAACTGGGGGCGCTGCGCCCCCGCTTGGGCGTGCGCGGACCACGGTCGCGCCGGTCGAAGCGTTGGCGGCGGCGGCGACCCCGGTCACCACGGCGTCAAATTCGCCGGCAGGACCGTGAACACGAATGGCCGCACCGGCGCGCAAACCCGTCGCGATGGCGGGCGGCGCATTGAACACCAACTCCACGCGCGCAGGGTTGGTGACCTCAGCGACTATGCCGCCCTGGGCGACGAAGCCGCCCGGCCCCACCGCGACGCTGGAAACAACGCCGGAGATCGGCGAAGTCACGCTGGTCCGGCCAGATGCATTGGGGCCGCCGGCCGCGGCCGACCGCGCACGCGCGGCTCGAGCACTGGCCTCCGCGCTCATCGCCTGAGCACGGGAGGTTTCCACCTCTTGCCGCGCGACCACGCCCTGTTCGCCAAGGCTCCGGTCACGGTCGTAAGCGCGGCGGGCGGCGTCTGCCGCAGCAACCGCCGCATCGGCTTCAGCGCGATATGTCGCGGCGTCGCCGCTGACCAGAACGATCAATGGTTGCCCGGCGCGCACCGACTGACCAGGAGCCACAAGGACCTGCTCGATGCGACCAGCGACGGCAGCGCCGACACTGGCCCGCGCATCGATGACGGGCTCCACCCGGCCCGAGAGCCGCGTCTCGCCACCACCGCCCTGGCCGACCGCCACGATTTTGATGCCAGCTGCCTGCAACTGGTCCGGCGTCAGGGCGACGACGCCCTCTTCATCCTTCTCGGCGCCACCTTCGGCGTGGCCACCCTCTTCAGCGTGACCGGCTTTTCCGGCTTTGCCATCCTCAGCGTGCCCGGCCTCGCCTTCCTCCCCATGGCTGTCAGAGGCCTTCGCCGCCGCGGGGGCGTCGTTGCGATTGAGCAAGGCGGACAGGCCAAAGCCCGCGCCGCCAGCGATTACAGCGGCCGCAGCCACGGCGCCGAAGAGGCGCTGCTTGTCTTTGGTCATTGGGGTACTCCGGTCTCGGCGACGCCCGTCAATCGGACAAGGGCGGCCTGGGCGCCGATCCGCTCTACGGCGGCAGCGATGGATTGGGCCCGCGCGTCCGTCAGAGCGCGGCGGGTGTTGAGAAGCTCGGCGAGATCGATCTTGCCGGCCTCGTAGCCGATACGGGTCAGCCGATAGGCTTCCTGGGCGACTCTTTCACCCTCAAGGGCGGCCGAAAGTCGGGCTTCGGCTGCGGCGATCCGGGCCGTCCCCGAACGTACTGCGGCGGCGGCGTCCAGCCGTGCAGCATTGAGCCTTGCCTCGGCCGCGTTCACGTCGGCCCGAGCCGCACGGACATTGCCCTTGTTCCGGTCAAAGAGCGGAAGCGGCGCTGAGACCCCAGCGACCAATGCGGTCGAATCTGACTCAGAGAAGCGCCGCACGCCGACCGAGACGGATAGATCGGGAACAGCCTGGCGGCGCTCCAACGTCACCCGCCGCTGCGCTGCCTCGCGCTCGGCCTCGGCGACCAAGATCGCAACGCTGTGCTCTGGATCCAGCGACCGCCGCCCAAAAAATGAGGCGCCCTGGTCGAGCAGGCTCGTGGGGATCGAAGTGAACGGTGTGGCTGCACCGGCCAGGGCGGTCAGGTTCGAGAACGCCGTCGCCCGTGCCGCTTGCGCCTCGTCGAGCGCAGCGAGCGCGCTCTGCAGGGACGCCTCGGCCTGGAGCCGACGCAATTCCGGCTCCCGCCCCGCCTGCACGAAGGCCCGCGCAATGGCGGCATCCTGCTTGGCGGCCGCCAACGTGTCCTCGGCGAGGATGAGGCGCCGGTCGCTAGCTTCTGCTTCAGCGTATGCGAGGGCCAAATCGAACCGGAAATCGGTCCGCGCCTGCGCTTCGCGCCTCCGGGCGGCGTCCAACTCGGCCCGCCCCACTCCGATGCGGGCGGCCCGCTTGCCGCCGAGCTCCAGGGTCTGGCCTAGGGTCGCCGTGGTCTCGGCGACGCCGGACCCACTGTATGGCCCGGTACCGGAAAAGTTCTCCCGATCGATACCGATCGTTGGGTTTGGAAAGGCGCGGGCCTGCAGCGCCAGACCTTCGGCCCGGGAGACCGCAGCGCGGGCTTCGGCAAGGCGCGGCGCGGTTGCATCAGCTTGCGCCACGAGATCGGCGAATGGCGGAACAGGCTCAGCGGCGGGCGCGCCGACAAAGAGCCCCAGGGCCGCCAGCCCTGACGCGGCCGCAAGCAGCGGCCCTCGATGATAAGACACGATAATCCTTCTCGATTGTGATGACGGAAGGCGCGGGGAGGCGCCGGGTCATCACGCGCGAGGCGGACGTTCTAAGCTGGAAGGATCGAAGTCGGGATACAGGCGCGCGAGCGCCCAGCTGTGCGGCTCCGAGGAGCGGCGCGCACTGCCGTCCTGGCCCTGTGCGATGCCCAGCCCGACGTGGTGACAATGTCCGTGGGCGCAGGTTTCGACTGAGCCATGGATCGGATCGGGTTCGGATTCGGCTTCTTCGGCGACGAGGACATAATGCAGATCGCCAGCCACGCCGACAGGGCTGCTCTCCTCCTGGCAGGCGACAGCGTCGATCGCTGAACCCGCCACGAACGCCATGGCGAAGGCGACGACCATCAAGCCGCCGAGTGTCCGCCACCATGTGCGCAGAACTGCCATTGGTCGCCCTATAGACGCCCGCCTGCGCCGTGGGAATGCGTTATAAGATCACGTTGAGGCACAGGTTGAATGTGTGCCCTCGCTCGGTCCGCGGCAGGGGTCTGGACTGTGATCTACCAAGCTAGGCGAAGATGCGGGACGGTGACCAAGCCGCCTTCGTGCGGCCTTCGCGAGCCGACTGGTCCCGACTAGTTGAAGGCCAGCCAGGCCATGCTCGCGGTGAATGTCATCGATACGATGAACAGAAGCACCGCCCACAACGACGGGCGGCCGTCGCGGCCGTCTCCCCCTTCGCGCGTCACAACACTACCCCTCTCGCGGTAGTGCTGCTTCGCTCACCCGTCATGCTCGGCAGGATCACCAGGGGATTCAGCCGTCCGCCGCCGCGTCCAGTGAGCTCCAAGTGGACATGATTGGTCATGCCTGCGCCGTAGCGCACGGCAAGATCTTGCGCCCGACCGATCAGGTCGCCCGCGGCGACCGTGGTCCCCGGTGCGACTTGGGAGCCGACATACAGGACACGCGCTACGTAGCGTGTCTCAGGGTTGGCGATCTCGACATAGGTCAGCGCGGCGCTGTCGCTGTAGGCCGCGCCAACGCGGGTCACCCGGCCGGAAATGGGTGCGCGGACCGGCGTCCCCGGAGCGGCCACCAAATCCACGCCACGATGCTGGCGGCGGCCGCCGTCGCGGGCTGCGCCGAACGCCCCCGAGCCAAAAGCATCCGTTCCGCGTAAATTGCTGTCCACGGGAGCCGCCACATCCAAGCGGCCATCGGCGTCGAGGTCGAGCCCACCCGTCGCGGACAGGGGCGGAAGAGCCGCAAGGACAGGATATGTCGACCGCGAAGGCGTCGTCACTGCTCCTGCATTCCGTCCGATGGCCAGACCAAGCGCGAGTCCGACGACAATGATTGCCAAAGGCGTCGCACGACGGAGCCGCTCCAACCGGCGCTCCAACCGCCGCAAGGTTTCCGCATGATCGAACGTGGGGGTCACGCTGATTTCTCCTTAGTCAAAGGTAAGTTGGGCAAATTCGACGCCCCCTCGGAGTCACGATCGGAGCCGCATCCCAGGCCATGCCTGCAGGCAGCGCCGGGGAACGAGCCCTAGCGCTTCTGGGATGGCGTCCCTTTTTCAGGTCCGTGGGTCAGCGCGGTGGCCGCCATAGCGGAGCACCTCAACCTTCTCGAAGGTCACGAGCCCGATGTCAGTCAGGTCAGCGAGGGTGGCGAGGAACGACCGCAGTCGGAACTCCTCGTCGACGATCTCGACCACGACAGGCAGGTTGTCGCTGAGGTCAAAGGGGCGGACCTCGTGGAGCCGCGCGGACTCGCCAAAGCCCATCCGGCCACGGAGCACCGTGGCGCCCGCAAGGCGAGCCGCCCGCGCACGCTTGACGATGACGCTGATAAGCGATTCCGCGCCGCTGAGCGCGTTCTCGTCAGTGTAGATGCGGAGCAGGACCGCTTGACCAGGAATCTGCATTAGGGGGTCTCCTCTAGTGTTGTGCGAAGGTGCGGGTCCGGCCCGCCGACAGGATCAGGAGCGTGGCGTACGCCTCGCGGTCGTCGTTGGGCGTTTCCATTCCCGGAGAGCCGAGGGGCATCCCTGGCACGGCCAACCCGGCTGCTCCGGTCGGTCGCCTCGCGAGCAGGCTGGTGACGTCGCTCGCCGGCACGTGGCCTTCAATGGCGAAGCCGGAGATTACGGCCGTGTGGCAAGCGGCCAGCGCGCTGCGTCTGGAGAAGCCGGTCATCGCCGAGAGACTCCAAGAGGCGGCTGAGCGTCCGCGGGATGCACATTCAGCTGGAAGTCGTGTCGATGGTCGGCCTCCACGATGCTCAAGCGATCGCCGTCGGCGGGCGCCCCTGCGATATCGCGCGAGCGCCAGTTCAGTCCGATGGGCTCGAAGTGAGCGCGAACGCCGTCCGCAGCCGACAGAGTGATCGCATTGGCGGGCGGTGGAGCGACGGGTTCGCCCCCCGCGCCCAGGAAGGCAATCGTCAGGCGGCCGTCTGTCTCCTGGCGGATCTCGATGGCGAGGCCGCGTGCGTCCGCGCGCCATGTTCGGCCGGCCACCTGTTCGACCACGAGGGTGGTAGGCGCCGCCGCGACGCTTGGGCAGCCGGCCAGCCAAAAACCGAGGACCAGGACTAGCGCGGCGGTCCAGCGCCCCTGAAGGCGGTCAGTGCGTCGCATCGGGCGACCTACTGGCTGGGGGGGTGGTGATCGCCGGGTCGTCGGCTGTGTTCAGCGACGCAGCCGTTCGAACGAGTTTCAGGATTGCGCGACCGTTAAGCACCGTGACTGCGGCGGCCAGAGCCAGGTAGCCCCATGCGACCAGGGTGAGCGCAGCGATGTCGCGAGATGCGTCGCCCCGCAAAGTGAAGGCGATCGCGAGTTGCGCCACGAACAGGACAAGCAGCACGACAGCGCCCGGGAGGGAGAGCCGCCCCCGGAGAAGCAAGGCAAGCCCAAAGAGGGATTGCGCGGCCGTGAGGAAGAACTCTTCGTGCTGGCGCGCGTCCAGCGGCATCGCCATCAGCCTGCCGGCGCCAAGGCTCATGGCCAGTGGCAGCATGCCCACCAGCAGGGTCCACTGATTGATCTTGTCGCTGATCATCGCGACCAGGCCTGCGGCCGCGCGACCAGCGAGGACGAACAGCACTGCGATTACGACAGCGGGAGCCTCGCTGGCGATCGGAGCAAGCCATTGGATGAGTAGGAACTGATCGATCCCGAGCGCACGCCCGCCATCAATCATCGACTCTGCGAATGGTTCGGCGACGGCGAGGATGACCCCTGCAGCAATCACGGTCATGCCGATCATCACTGGCCAGCGCAGAGCCGGCCGCATCTGAGCGATCACGGCGCCAGGCCCCGGCTCGTCCTCCTCGTCCTCATCCGCCGCCTTGGGGACGCGGCTGACACGCCAGAGGTAGGCTCCGAACACGCCGATCAGGACGAGCGAGTCCCACGCGCTGATCGTGTTCTTCCAAACAATCAGGAAGGCATAGGCGCTGGAGACCGCCAGCGCGATGATCTCCACGGCGTTGGCGCGCGCCAGCTGAATGCTCTGCTGGCGACTCCGCCACCAGTGCAGGAGCACCATGGCCGGCCATGCGAGGCCGATCAGCAGTCGGTTGGCGCCGGTCATATTGGCCGCGGCGAAGGCGACATATCCCTCGTCCGGCGCCCGCCCCGCCTGAAAGGCGTAGTAGATGTCGACTGCGTACTCCGGCAAGACCGTGACAAGTGCGACCGCCGCCAGGATCAGGCCCTGCGAGATGTACTTCTCGGCCGCCTCAGCGCCCCAAGACAGCAGGAAGCCCGCGGCTAGGATCGCCGCGCCAAACACCGCCATGTCGAGCACGGCGTTAGGTCGCCAGCCCTCAATGCGGAGCGCCACGGCCGGGAGCATTGCGGCCACGGCGATGGCTACGGGAATCCACAATTGGCGAGGCTGAACTTTGGAACGGGTCACGCGAACTCCTTCCGATGATCGGGCCTGGTTGGCGCCGGCGCGGAGGTGGGCCACGCCGGCGCCCCCAGTCACGGCGCTATGGGGGTGAGCGCCGCCGGGCTCTCCGCGGGGTCGGCTCGGCGTCGGCCCAGGCGGAGGATCAGTTGAGAGATGGCGGGAAGCACCACCAGGGTGACCGCGGTGGCGGTGATCAGGCCGCCGATGACCACCATGGCCAGGGGCTTCTGCACCTCAGCGCCGGTCCCGGTAGCGAGCGCCATCGGGATGAAGCCGATGGCCGGCACCAAGCCGGTCATCAGGACCGGCCGAAAGCGCTCGGCGGCGCCCTCATAAATCGCCTCGGAGACCGGCATGCCCTCGTCGAGCCGCTGCCGGATCGACGACATCACCACCAGGCCGTTCAGCACCGCGACCCCCGCGAGGACGATGAAGCCCACAGCCGCCGAAATCGAAAAGGTGATCCCGGTGAGCGCCAGGGCGAACACCCCGCCCGACAATCCGAGCGGAATGGCCGCAAAGACCGACGCTGCTGGCGCCAGGCCGCCCAGGGCCATGTAGAGGATCACGAAGATCATGATGAAGCAGATCGGGACGACAAGCCCGAGACGAGCCGTCGCGGCCTTGAGGTTCTCGAATTGGCCGCCCCACGTGATCCAAGAGCCGGGAGGCAGGGCCACGACCTCGACCTTGGTTCGAGCTTCGTTGACGAAGGAACCGATGTCGCGATCGCGGACGTTGACTTGGATCACGACGCGCCGCTTGCCGTCTTCGCGGCTGACTTGGTTCAGGCCGTCGGCGAACCGGAACTGCACCAACTCGCGTAGCGGCACCGAGCGCTGCATGCCGCCATTCGCGGACGGCAGCATCACAGGCAGCGCACCAATCGCCTCCAGGTCGTTGCGGTTGGCCATCGGCACACGGACCGTGATGTCGAAGCGCTTGTCGCCTTCGAATACGTCCCCCGCCTGGCGACCGCCTAGGGCGGCAGCCACGGTTTCGGCGACCTCTTCGACAGTCAGGCCAAACCTGGCGATCGCGGGCCGGTCGAACCGAACATCCAGGGTGGGCGCGCCGGCGGTTTGCTCGATGCGAACTCCGTCGGCCCCCTGAATGCTCTCCAGCGCTGCGCCAATCTTCGCCGCCGCGAGGCCCATCTTATCGAGGTCGTCACCATAGAGCTTGATAGCGACGTCGCCCCGAACCCCCGCGATGAGCTCGTTGAAGCGCATCTGGATCGGCTGACTGACCTCGTAGCTGTTGCCCAGCAGAGGCGCGACCTTGGCCTCGATCCGCTCGACTACTTCAGCCTTGGTCTTGACGCCTTCAGGCCACTCCTTCTGCGGCTTGAGGATGATGAAACCGTCCGACTGATTTGGCGGCATCGGGTCGGTAGCGACCTCGGCGGTGCCAGTCTTGGAGAACATCATCTCCACCTCCGGCAAGGAGGTGACGGCGCGCTCCACCAGCTGTTGCATGCTCTTGGATTGCTCAAGGGATGTAGACGGGATCTTCAGCGACCCCATCGCGAGGTTCTTTTCGTCGAGCTGCGGAATGAATTCCTGGCCAAGCGTGGTGTAGACGCCGCCCGCGACCAGGAAGAGGGCCACGCCGGCGCCGATGAAGGGCCAAGGCCGAGCGATCGCGCGCTTGAGCACCGGATCGTAGTGGCGCTTGGAGTAGGCGATGATCCTCACCTCCTTCTCCGAGACCTTGCCCCGCATAAGGATGGCGACCATCGCCGGGACGAAGGTCAGGGACAGAATGAACGCCGCGCCGAGGGCCAGCATGATCGTGATGGCCATGGGGGAGAACGTCTTGCCCTCGACTCCCGTGAAGGTGAGGAGCGGCGCGAACACCAGGAAGATGATCGCCTGGCCGTAGACCGTCGGCCGGATCATCTCCTGGGAGGCGTGCAAAACCGTCTCCAGGCGTTCGGGGAGCAACAGCAGCCGGCCTTCCCGATGCTGGCGCTCGGCCAGCCTCAGAAGGCAGTTCTCAATGATGATCACGGTGCCGTCTACGATGAGGCCGAAGTCCAGCGCCCCGAGACTCATCAGGTTGCCCGGCACGTTCAGCTTGTTCATGCCGATCGCCATCATCAGGAATGACAGCGGGATGATCAGCACTGCGATGAGCGCCGCTCGCACGTTGCCGAGCAGGAGGAAAAGGGTCGCCGCAACGAGGATCGCCCCCTCGGTCAGGTTACGCTCCACGGTGGCGATGGTCGCGTTGACCAGCACCGAGCGATCGAGAGTCGTGTTGACCACGACGCCAGGCGGCAGCGACTTGCGGACATCGTCGAGCTTCTCGCCAACGGCCTTGGCCACCGAACGACTGTTCTCGCCAATCAACATTAAGGCCGTGCCGACGACGACTTCCTCACCATTCTTGGTGGCCGCGCCGGTGCGCAGATCACCGCCCACGCGGACCGTGGCGACGTCCTTGACGGCGACCGGGACCGTGCCGCGGGTCGCGATCACCGCGTTCTGGATTTCGTCGAGGGTGCGGACCCGGGCGTCGGCGCGCACGAGGTAAGCCTCACCGGCTCGCTGAATGAAATTGGCGCCCACCGAGAGGTTTGAGGCCTCCAGCGCCTTGGCGAGCTCGGTGTAGGAGACGCCATAGGCTGCGAGCTTCGATGGGTCGGGCTCGACCACGTACTGCTTCTCGAACCCACCGATGGAGTCGATACCGGCGACGCCCTTGACGCTGCGCAGCTGTGGTCTGATCACCCAGTCCTGCACGGTCCGAAGATAGGCGGCTCGCGCGACGCTGTCGGTCAGCCGCTCGCCTTCGGCGGTCAGGTAGGAGCCGTCGCTTTGCCAGCCTGGGCTGCCGTCGCGAACCTTGGCGCCCTTCCCGTCAGGATTGGCGAACTCCACGGAGTACATGAAGACCTCGCCGAGCCCGGTCGTGACCGGTCCGATCTGCGGCTGCACCGACGCCGGCAGGGTGTCGCGAGCCTGGGTCAGACGCTCGGCGACTTGCTGGCGGGCGAAATAGAGGTCGGTGCTCTCCGAGAAGATCGCCGTGACTTGGCTGAAGCCGTTGCGCGAGATGGAGCGAGTGGTCTCCAGACCCGGGATGCCCGCGAGCGCCGTTTCAACGGGGAAGGTGACGCGCTTTTCGATTTCTACCGGCGAGAGCGCACCGGCGACCGTATTTATTTGAACCTGCTTGTTCGTGATGTCGGGCACGGCGTCGATGGGCAACTTGGTGAGCTGCCAACCGCCGTAGATGGCGATGATGAGAGTCAGGAAGAGCACGTACCAACGCCCTCTCACCGACATGGATAGAATTCGACCGATCATTTCGGCGTGTCTCCAGATGCGGCTTGGGGGTCAGTCTTCTTCCGCGCTCTTTCCGAGCTCGGCCTTGAGGAGAAAGGCGTTCTTGACGGCGAGCGTCTCCCCGCCTTTCAGCCCCTGAAGGATGACCGCGCGCCCGCCGCTGCGCTGGCTGACGCTTACTGGCTGCACACGGAAACCGGTCGTGGTCCGCACGAACACTGCATCGCGGCCCTCGATGACCTGGACAGCGTCTTCCGGCACCACGATCCCCGCCGAGGTCGACTGGCGCGACGTAATCCGCGCCCGCACCAGCTGCCCCAGCTGCAAGGCGCCCGGGCCATCTGTGAGTGTCAGGACGACAGTCGCCGACCGGGTCTCCTCGCTTACCCCAGGCGTCACCGCCCGGACGACAGCGGCCCGGGTTTCACCGCCGCTGGTTTCGACGATGGCCCGATCGCCAGGCGCGATCCGGCGCGCGTCGTTGGCCGTCACCGCTGCATCCACCTGGATGCGGGCCGGGTCGGAGACTCGGAAGAGTTCGGTTTCAGGTTGGACATAGGCGCCGAGGCTGGCCGCCATCGCGATGACGCGGCCATTGATCGGACTGGTTACCGCCACATAGCGCCCGTCGTTCGACACGGCCGCGGCCCCGGCCGCGGTGGAGGCCCGGCGCGCCTCGGCCTCGGCGGTCGCCAGCTCCGCCATCGCCGCTTCGTAGTCCTGACGCGGACTGACCTTCTGCTCGTAGAGCCGCTTTTCGCGGGCCATCATGCGGCGAGCAAGATCGACCTTCGCGCTAGCGACACTGCGGTCGGCCGAAATCTGCGCGGCCTCACGGCTCGACACCAGGGCCAGGGTTTCCCCCGCCCGTACGGGATCCCCGAGGCGCTTGGTGATCTGAGCGACCGCACCTGCAGCGCGCGCGGTCAGGACCGCCTGGCCGGTCGGCTCGGCTTCCACCGTGGCCTGGGCGACCACTTCCGATGCCAAGCCGCCCGCCAGCACGGTCTCCAGACCGACGCCAGAGGCCTGAATGCGCTCGGGTCCCATGGTCAGGGTATCAGCG
>JAEXKM010000166.1 GCA_023445705.1 Pseudomonadota bacterium | reverse complement strand
CGCCTTCGGCGATCCACCTCCCCCAGCGGGGGAGGATCTTGGCTCTGAGCAGATGCTCCCCGCTGGGGAAGCTGTCGGCGCAGCCGACTGAGGGGGCCTCCCCGTTAGGGGAGGAGCTAGCTCAGGTGGGCGAGTTTGTCGGGGTTGCGCACCAGGTAGACGGCGGCCAGGCGGCCGTCCTCGCCCGGCTGGAAGGCGATGGTCATTACACCGTCGTCCTGTTCCAGGATCACCCCCGGATAGCCGTTGATGCGCACCGCCCGGAAGCTGAGCGGCCAGACCTGTTCGCCGCCGGCCCGCCAGGCGAGGCGGCTGAGCAGGTCGACAACGTCGTCGCGTCCCACGAGCGGACGAAGCGCCGCCTTGCGCTTGCCGCCGCCGTCCGAGACCAGGACCGCGTCCTCGGCCAATACGGAAGAGAGCGCCTTCATGTCGCCCTGGACGGCCGCGGCCATGAAGGCGGCGGCGAGCTTGGCGGCCTCTTCCTGGCTGACCGTGAACCGTGGGCGGTTGTCCTTGACGTGGGCGCGGGCCCGGGTGGCGAGTTGGCGCACGGCCGGCTCGCTGCGGCCCAAGGTTTCGGCGATCGCCTCGTAGTCCTCGTCGAAGACGTCGTGCAGGAGGAAGACCGCACGCTCCAGGGGCGAGAGACGTTCCAGCGCCAGGAGGAAGGCGACCGAGACGTCCTCGGCGCGCTCGACCGGGTCGACGGTGAGCTCCTCGATCAGCGGCTCCGGGAGCCAGGGGCCGCGATAGGCCTCGCGCTGGATCTTGGCCGAGCGCAGACGGTCGATGCAGAGGCGGCTGGCCGTGCGCACCAGCCAGCCGGCCGGATCGCGGACCTCTTCCTCTGTCCGGGTCCAGCGGAGCCAGGCGTCCTGGACCACGTCCTCGGCCTCGGCGACCGAGCCCAGCATGCGGTAGGCCAGGCGCAGCAGGCGCGGACGCTGGGCTTCGAAGGCTTCGACATCTGCGGTCATCGCGCCCTCCTAGGCTGCGAGCGGCGCGACCGGCGTCGCAACGCCCGCCACCACCACCTTCGAGCAGGCCCGGCCGTGGCCGAGCGCGTACTTCAACGTGGGATACATCCGGGCGGTCGTCAGCGACAGGGCGATGGCGGCCAGGCCCGCCTCCCCCCAGCGGCGGACGATCTCATCCCGCGCGCCGTCGGCCGGCTCGAGGTCGCGAGCGAGGCTGGCCCGAGCGAAGCGCCAGGCCAGGCCAGCGTCGGCCCCCATCGCCGATTCATCGCCGGCCAGGATGGCGCGCAGGACCTCCGGGTCGGCGCCTTCGGAAACCGCCCGATCCACGGCGATCTGGGTGCAGGGGCCGCAGTCCTCGGCCAGGGTCCCGACGATGCCGGCGGCGGCGATGGCCTCGACCGGCGCGGCCTTGCGATCGACCATCTGGGAGACGAAGCCGAACTTGAAAAAGCTGGCCGGGCTCGCGGCGAGCAGGCGGCGCATATAGGTGGCGTCGTAGCCCCATTGGCGCTCGAAACCGTCGAGCTGGCGGGAAAGGATGGCCTTCAGCATGGCGTAGCTCCTCAGGCTGGGCGGCGGACGGCGGCGATGACGAGCGCGAGGACCGCGGGCAGATAGACGCCCGGCAGGTCGCGCAGCAGGAAGGGAACCGGGCTGGCCGAACAGGCTGCGTCGTAGACGTGGATGATGGCGTGCACGGTCAGGAAGAGCGCGCCGAGCACCAGGGCCGGCCAGCCCTGGACCGGCCGCGCCGCAAACCAGGCCAGGCCCAGGGCGGTCACCAGATAGGCCGCGCCGATGTCGCGGACGAAGTGCGGATTGAACGGCCCCGTGGTGATGACGCCGGGGACGGCGCCGTACCACCAATACGAGGCGAACAGCATGGCTAGGGCGTTGAGGCCGAGCAGCAGGGCCAAGGCGCTGGCAAGGATGCGCATCGAGGTTCTCCGAGTTCTTGTCCCCTAGGACGGCTCGGAGGCCCCGGTTGTGACATCGTCCTTATTTCAGGCCGTCGATCCAGGCCGGAAGGTCGCGGATGGAGGCCAGTTCGATGAAGCGTGGATGGCCCTCTGGGGCGTCGGCCAACTCGTGCGCCCAGGTCAGCGGATAGGGCACGTGGGCGGCGAAGGCGCCGGCCTCGATCGCCGGCAGGATGTCCGAGCGCATGGAGTTGCCGCACATCACCGCTTCGCCCGGGCCGGTGCCGTGGCGGTCGAAGACGCGTGAATAGGTCGAGGCGTCCTTCTCGCTGACGATCTCCACGGCGGCGAAGAGGTCGCCCAGGCCGGAGGCGGCCAGCTTCTGTTCCTGGTGCAGGAGATCGCCCTTGGTGACCAGCACCAGGCGGTAGCGCTTCGAAAGCTCGGCCAGGGTGTCGTCGACGCCGGGCAGAGGCTCCACCGGCTCGGTGAGCATCTCGCGGCCGACGGCGAGGATCTCGCGGATCACACGGCCAGGCGGCTCGCCGCCGGTCATCTCCATGGCCGTCTCGATCATCGAGAGGGTGAAGCCCTTCACGCCGTAGCCATAGAGCCGAAGGTTGCGCTTCTCGACCGCGGCCAGGCGCTCTTCCAGCACCTCCTTGTCGGCGACATCGGCCAGCAGTTCGCTGAACCTGTCGTGGGTCAGGCGGAAGATGGTCTCGTTGTGCCAGAGGGTGTCGTCGGCGTCCAAGCCGACCGTGGTGATGCTCATGGCCGCTCAAATAGCCGCTCATGCGTGAAAAGCGAGCCCCGGCGCCCAATGCCTGGGCGGATCGCGAATTCTGCATCCAGGTATGGCGGGGAGTAACGGTCCCGAAGCTTGGCCGCGCGACCCTGCGCCCCAGGTAGAGACCGATTCATTCGGGGGGAGTTGGGTGCGCAGGCGGCTTTGGAGCCAGGCGGAAGGTCTGCTTCGCCGCGCGGGTGAAGTGCTGGGCGGGCGCGCCCTGGCCCGAGCCCAGGCGCAGGCGCAGGCGGCCGACGAGCGGCTGCGCGCGGCGCTGGAC
>JAEXKM010000025.1 GCA_023445705.1 Pseudomonadota bacterium | reverse complement strand
AGCCAAAGCCTCGGCGTAGCGGCCGGCTGACCGGCGGACCGCCCAACTCGCGCCAGATGATGCGCAACGCCCTAGGGCCAGGCCCCGGCCCCAGGGCCCAGGTGACATGGACCCGTCCGTCGTCGTTTGAGAGCGCGCCGTATTTGACCGCGTTGGTGGCCAGTTCATGGAACGCCATGCCGAGTGCGACTGCGGTGTTGGGTTGGAGCCAGACGTGTTCGCCGGCGAGGGTGATGCGTTCGCCGCGCGCGCCGCCATAGGGCGCCAGTTCCGTCGCCAAAAGCTCGGCCAGGCTGGCGCCGCTCCAGTTGTCGCGGGTGAGCAGGTTGTGAGCCTGCGAGAGCGCGATCAGACGGGCTTCGAAACTCTCGCGCACGCTCGCGACATCCTCGCCGTGACGCAAGCTTTGGGCCGCGATGGATTGGACCGTGGCCAGGGTGTTCTTCACCCGGTGGTTCAGTTCATCGAGCAGCAGCTTCTGGCGCGCCTCGGCGGCGATGCGCGCGACGATCTCCCGCTCGGCTGCAAGCCTCGCGCTCACCTGCCGCCACACAGCCAGACTGATGAGCAGCGTCGCCAACAGGCCGCCGGCGATAAACGCCAGGGTCAGCCACCGGTCGGAAGCGCCGTCGTAGTCGGCGCGGGCGCGATAGACGATGGTCCAGTCCCGGCCAGCCACGCTGAGCAGGCGGGTGGCGACCATGCCGCCGTCCCGCGGCGCCGCGTCCGGCGACTGATGCAGAAGATTCGCCGGCGCCGGCTCCCCGTCATAGACCGCGTAGTCCAGACCCACGCCCTTGGCGGCCGGAAGAACGTTGGACAACAGATCACCGGCCCGAAACGGCGCGTAGACGAAGCCCTGGAGCGCCTCCCGGCGCTGCTGGATGGTCGGCGGGGTCGCACCACCGCGATACACGGGCTCATAGATGAGGAAGCCTGCCTGAGGATCGCGGACCCCCGCGTCCTGGAACAGCGCCACCTTGCCCGAAAGGGCCGGCAGCCCGGTGTCTCGCGCCCGGTCCATGGCTTCGCGGCGAACGGCGTGATCATGCATGTTGAAGCCGAGAACCCGCCGATTGGCCGCGTCCATAGGGTGCAGATAGAGGATCGCGTGAAGCTCCATCTGTCCGGCCAGCAGCACAGGCGGATGCGTCACGCCCTGCGCTCTCAATTCCTCGGTCAGCAACGCCTGGTCATAGGGCGTGATGCGGGCGGAATAGCCGAGCCCGCGGATTCCGGGATAGCGCCGGGCCAGTTCGACCCGATCGGCGAAGGCGCGAAATTCGCTCGCGCTCACCGAGTCGCTGGCCGCGAACAGGCCGGCGGCGGCGCGTAGCACCGCGATGTAGGTTTCCATTCGGCTTGCGACGGCGTCATTGGCCTGGTCGACGATCGCATCGAAGCGCAGCCGCTCACGCTGTTCGCGTCCGTGTTCGAGCACCACGGCGCCGGTCAGGGTGGTGACCAATCCGATCGCTGCAACGATGGCAGGCAAGGCGATTGCCGGCCAGTTGCGCACCCTCGCGATCGCCTTCTCGAAGAAGCTGGTGGCCAAGGCGCTTCCCAATCCTAGCCGACGATCAATGCCTTAGCTCCGAATACGCCAAGTGGGAAGGTGCGGTTGATCCGGCGCCGACTTCCACTAGGCTCCCATATGGGGGCGCACTCTATGAGGGTGGACATGCTGATCTTCTATCACGCTCCGCAGTCCCGGTCGGCGACGACGCTCTGGCTGCTTGAGGAGCTGGAGGTTCCCTACGAGATCGAGTTGGTGGACATCCGGGCGAAGGGCGGCGCACCGGAAAGCTATCGCGCGATCCAGCCGCACAAGAAGGCTCCGGCCATCTCCCACAACGGCGTGGTTATCAACGAACGCGCCGCCATCGCCGCCTATCTTGCCGACGCGTTTCCGAAGGCGGGCCTTGCGCCGCCCATCGGTGATCCGCGGCGCGGGCCGTACCTGACCTGGCTCGTCTATGTGGACGCGGTGATGGATCCATACCTGGCCGCCAAGAACTATGGATGGCAGTACGATGCGATGAATGTCTCCTTCGGGCGTTTCGAAGATATGACAGCGCATGTAGAGGCGACGCTGAGCGCGCACGACTACGCCGTCGCCGACAGCTTCACGGCGGCTGACGTCAGCTTGGCCAGCGCTCTCCATTGGGCGGTGAACGTGACGTCATTGCTGCCAGGGACGCCACCGGTGCGCACCTATCTGGAGAGGGTGCAGAAACGGCCTGGGTTCCAACGTTTCATGACCAAGAGCGCGGAGGGCGCATGAGCAACGTCGTGAACCTGAACAAGGTGCGCAAGGCGCGGGAACAGGCCCTGGCCAAGGAGCAGGCGCGCGAGAACCGCGCCAAGTTCGGCCGGACCAAGGCCGACAAGAGCCGCACAGAAGCAGAGAAGGAAAAGGCCGTCCGCACCCTGGACGGCGCCAAGCGCGACCCCGAGACCTGAATCGGCAAGGGCGTGGGTGGGGAAGGCTCGACACTCCCCCACCCGCCCGGCGCAGGTCCTGCGCCGTTCGCGCGCCCGTCCCCCCGGCAGGCGCGCAAAGTCGTTACATGCGGGCTTGAACCGCCTGGTCGCGCGCCTCAGCCGGAATGGACTCGTAGATCGTCGCCGGGGTGATGCCGAGCCGCTTGCGGGCGGCCTCGAGGGGTTCGTTCATCAGGCGCTCGTAATCCTCGCCCAGCAGCCAGGCGGCGGCCTTGCCCCGCTTGTAGCCCTGCCAGATCGCCTTGGTGTGCGGATAGTCAGAGCCGCGCGAGCACGAGACCGCGCCAAGGGCGATCAGCGCCCAACCGAGGCCCTTGGTCTGGGCGTAGGAGAACGCGACGAGGCAGGCTTCGCCCAGGCCATCGCGGTGATAGCCCGACAGAATATGCCAGATGTCGTGCACGTCGCGGGTCCGGCGGCCGAACCACGCGTAGGGATGCTGGATGTCGACCTCATTGCCGTTGATGCGGCTGACCTCGGCCAGCCCCTCGGCCGACAGCTCTTCGGATCGGATAAAGTCTCGATAGGCCGCGCCGACGGTGCCCGGCGCGAAGGCGTCGAGCCAGGCGTCGTCCATCAGCCGCTCGGCGAGTTCCTGGCGCTGATAGGCGATCCGGCCGCCCTGCACGGTTGTCAGCAGGCGCTCGTAGCCCTTGGCCGTCGAGGTCCCGTTGAGCGCCCGCATGATCTCGAACACCTGGCCGGTGTCTTCCTTGTCGTTGAGGAGTCGCTGCAGGGCCTTCAGCGCAACGCCCCAATGCATGCGGGGCTTGGGCATGCGCGTGTCGGGCTGGACTTGCCGGCGCATCGACAGATCAACGGCGTCAGCGGTCATGGCCATGGGGCGCCTCCACAAACTAACAGTGTTCGGATTGAAAATGACGGAGGCGTCATCTTCTGGCAAGCCATAATCGAAAGGCTTTGCGGCGACGTGGCGCCTGGGCCACAACCACAGCATGCCACTTCTGAAGAAACGATCCATCCTTCTGTCGGGTCACGCAACCTCTATGGCGCTGGAACCGGAATTCTGGGCGGTGATGGACGAGATGGCTGCGGCGGACGGCCTGAGTCTGGCCGGCCTGATCGCGCGCATCGACGCAGAGCGGGGCGAACGCCCCCTCGCCTCGGCCTGCCGCGTCGCAGCGCTAGCTTACGCCAAGGGTTCGGCCTAGCCGAGGCCGGGCGGATTGAACAGGCGCAGCATGATGAGGAAGCCGAACACGACGCCAAGGCCTATGCCGACCCAAAGCAGCAAGGGGATCGGCTTGCGATCCTGCCGGTCGGCGGGCGGTAGATCGTCGTCGTCCACGGCTATTTCGGTTGCGGGATCGGCGCGTCGGGCAGCTTCGGCGCGTCGGGGATCGACGGCGGCCGCGGGACATTGATCTCCACGTCGATGCTCCGGGGTTCGGGCATCGCCTGCCGTCCGACGTAGACGAAATAGCCGATGGCGGCGACGCCAGCCACCAGCACGCCGATCAGCACGGCGAGCCAGACGAGGGCCCCATTGCTGGCCCGTTGGGCCATAACCTGCCTCCTCCCGCCACAGTCGAGGTAAGAACGAACCGCCGCAGGCGCGGTTCCGGGCCTTAAGTCCGGCGTGCCGTGTGCTACATATGTTCCGATGTCCGCCAATGAATCATTCGACAATCCGTTCGACGACGCCATGCCGGTCGCCCGTGTCAGCGACCTCGCCCGGGTGCGCGGTCCCGACTATCTGGAAGGCCTGAATCCGGAGCAGCGCGCCGCCGTCGAGGCCACAGAGGGCCCGGTGCTGGTCCTGGCCGGCGCAGGCACCGGCAAGACCCGGGTGCTGACCACCCGGCTGGCCCACATCCTGGCCACCGGCCGCGCCAAGCCGTGGGAATTGCTGGTCGTCACCTTCACCAACAAGGCCGCGCGCGAGATGCGCGAGCGGATCACCCACATCATCGGCCCGTCGGCCGAAGGCCTGCGCTGGCTGGGAACGTTCCACTCCGTGGCGGCCCAGATCCTGCGTCGCCACGCCGAACTGGTCGGGCTGAAGTCGAACTTCACCATCCTCGACACCGACGACCAGGAACGCCTGATGAAACAGGTGCTGGAAGCCGAGAACGTCGATTCAAAACGCTGGCCGCCCAAGGCCCTGGGCGGGCTGATCGACCACTGGAAGAACCGCGGCTGGACGCCCGATCGCCTCCCGCCCGCCGAGGGCCGCGAGTTCGCCAACGGCAAGGGTCCGGCCCTCTATCGCCTCTATCAGGAACGGCTGCGGGTGCTGAACGCCTGCGACTTCGGCGACCTGCTGCTGCACAACCTGACCCTGTTCATGGCCAATCCGGACGTGCTGGCCGACTTCCACGAGCGGTTCAAATACGTGCTGGTGGACGAATACCAGGACACCAACGTTGCCCAGTACCTGTGGCTGCGGCTGCTGGCCCAGAAGCGGCAGAACGTCTGCTGCGTGGGCGACGATGACCAGTCGATCTATGGCTGGCGCGGTGCGGAGGTCGACAACATCCTGCGCTTCGAACGGGATTTCCCCGGCGCGACCGTGATCCGCCTGGAGCGCAACTATCGCTCGACCAGCCACATCCTGGCAGCGGCCTCGGGCCTGATCACCGCCAACAAGGGTCGCCTGGGCAAGACGCTCTGGACCGATCAGGCCGGCGGCGAAAAGGTCGTCGTGCGCGGCGTCTGGGATGGCGAGGCCGAAAGCCGGCTGATCGCCGAGGAGATCGAGCGCGCGCACAAGGGCGGGACGGAGAAGGCCCCGCGCAAGTACCGCGACATCGCCATCCTGGTCCGCGCCTCGTTCCAGATGCGCGCCTTCGAAGAACGCTTCGTGATGCTGCAGATCCCCTACACGGTGGTCGGCGGCCCGCGGTTCTTCGAACGGGCTGAGATCCGCGACGTCCACGCCTATCTGCGGTTGATCCAGTCGCCAGACGACGATCTGGCCTTCGAGCGCATCGTCAACGTCCCCAAGCGGGGCATCGGCGACACCACGGTCCAGAAGCTCCTGCAGATCGCCCGCATCAATGGCGTGCCGGTGATGCAGGCTGCGCGCGAGGCGGTTCAGACAGACGAGCTGGCCGCGCGCACCCGCACCGCGCTCTCGAACTTCATTCGCGACATCGACCGCTGGCGCGCCCAGGCCCAGGCGATCCATCACGCCCGCCTGACCGAGCAGGTTCTGGAGGAAAGCGGCTATACGGACGCCCTGCGGCTGGACAAGACGCCGACCGCGCAGACCAGGCTGGAGAACCTGAAGGAACTGGTCCAGTCGATGCAGGCCTTCGACAGCCTGGAGGCCTATCTCGAGCACGTCTCGCTGGTGATGGACATGGACCGCGGCCCGCAGGCCGACGCCGTCCAGATCATGACCCTGCACTCGGCCAAGGGCCTGGAGTTCCCGCTGGTCTTCCTTCCCGGCTGGGAGGAAGGCGTTTTTCCCTCTCAGCGCAGCATGGACGAGAAGGGCGAGAAGGGCCTCGAGGAGGAACGCCGCCTCGCCTATGTGGGCATCACCCGAGCCCGGGAAGAAGCGCGGATATCCTTCGCCGCTAACCGGCAGGTCTACGGCCGCTGGACCAGCCAGCTTCCGAGCCGCTTCGTCGACGAACTACCGCTCGAAAACGTCGAGGCGAGCTCGGAGACGGGCTATTACGGCGGCGGCCCGGGCATGCAGCAGCACGGCAGCCGATGGGACGAAACGCCGAGCTTTGGCGCAGGCTATTCATCGCCGGGCTGGAAGCGCGCACAGGAGCGCAACTTCCGCGGCAGCCATCCTGGCCGCGGCCAGGTGATCGAGGGCGAGGGTCGCCTGGTGGTCTCGGAATCTTCGGCCGCCAGCGACTACAAGCGCGGCCAACGGGTGTTCCATCAGAAGTTCGGCTATGGGCAGGTAAAATCGGTCGACGGCAACAAGCTGACGGTCGCCTTCGACAAGGCCGGCGAAAAGAAGGTCATCGACAGCTTCGTCGAGAAGGCGTGAGGCGGGGCCTCTGCTTCAGGCGGTGGTGAAAAACCCTCGCCCGACGGCGAGGCCCCCTCACCCGGACATGCGGCCGGGAGCTCCCCCAATGGGGAGCATCTAGTTGGCGCTTGCTCCTCCTCCGCCCAGCTCCTAATCCCACGGCCTCGACCGGAGGAACCGATGAGCCGCTACTGGAGCGCGCTGGTGCGCGAGCTGAAGCCGTACGTGCCAGGCGAACAGCCGCGGATTCCGGACCTGGTGAAGCTCAACACCAACGAAAATCCCTACGGTCCCTCGCCGCGAGCCTTGGCCGCCATCGTCGCCGAGGCCAGCGACGACCTGCGGCTCTATCCCGATCCGGGGGCCACCGGCCTCCGCGAGGCCTTGGCCCGCCATCATAGGGTGCGGCCCGAACAGGTCTTCGTGGGCAATGGCTCCGACGAAGTGTTGGCGCACGCCTTCGCCGCCTTGCTCAAGCATGAACAGCCGCTGCTGTTCCCCGACATCACCTACAGCTTCTATCCGGTCTATTGCCGGCTGTTCGGCATCGGCTTCGAGACCGTTCCGCTGGACGAAACCTTCGCCGTGCGGATTTCGGACTACAAGCGCGAGGCCGGCGCGATCATCCTGCCCAACCCCAACGCCCCGACCGGGGTGGCGCTATCGCGGAAAGAGATCGAGACGCTGCTCTGCGCCCAACCGGACATACCGGTGGTCATCGACGAGGCATATGTCGACTTCGGCGCCGAGACCGCCATTCCGTTGGTCGCCGACTATCCGAACCTGCTGGTCGTCCAGACCATGTCGAAGTCACGAGCCCTGGCTGGGCTGCGGGTCGGTTACGCCATTGGGAATGAAGCGCTGATCGAGGCGCTGGTGCGGGTGAAGGACAGCTTCAATTCCTATCCGCTGGCCAGAACCTCCCAGGCGGGCGCGATCGCATCGATAGAGGACGACGCCTACTTCCAGGACCGCCGCGCCGCAGTGATCGCCAGCCGCGGACGGCTCGAGGCGGCGCTGACGCGCCTGGGCTTCGAGGTCTTGCCCTCGGCGGCGAACTTCGTCTTCGCACGCCATCCAGGTCACGAGGGCGCGGCCCTGGCCAAAGCCCTGCGTGACCGCGCAGTCCTCGTCCGCCACTTCGCCGCGCCCAGGATATCGGACCACCTGCGGATCACTGTGGGCACGGATCCGCAGGTCGATCGGCTGCTCGCCGCTCTGGAAGAGATCCTCTAGGCGATCGCGTCGAGGTCCACCTTGGCCTCGCGCGCCCAAAGCCGCACTTGGCCGCACGCGGCAAGGAAAGCGCTGGCGGCGTTGGGGCCGTCGAGCGCGATGACGCCTTCGTCCAGATCCGCGGGGGTGACGCCTGCCCGCTCGAGGAACGGCTGGGCCTCGGGGACATAGGCTATGAACTTGCAGTGGGCGTAGGCATCGTTCACGAAGTCCTTCGCGGTCTTGTCCATGGCCAGAAGTTGCGCGCCCTCGGCCGAAACGACGACGGCCACCGCGTCGTAGAGCACCGACGGCCCTCCATCGATCTTCTGCTTGCCCGGCAGGAAGCCGCCATCGCTCAGCGTCACGCCGGCGACGTGAGGCGCTATCACCTCATAGAGCGCTCCCTCCGCTTCCGTGGCGGCGATCAGGGCCTGAACGAGGCCTGCGTCGGCGCCGTCGGTCAGCAGGAGCCCCAACTTCCGCCCGGTGAACTTCTGCGGTCCTCGCTCGATGATGCTGAGACCTGCGGACGGCGGCAGATCAATCGGCGCCTTTGCTGGGGGCAAGGCGTCAGGCAGGACAGTCAGGCCAAGCCCCTTCCCGACGGTGGAGGCTAGGCCCTCGTCGATGTTACGCAGATGGGCGACCATCCGCTCCCGGATATCGGGGCGTTCGCACTTGCTCAGTTCAAAGGTCAGGGCGTCGCCTATGTGCTTCTGCTCTACGGCGGTCTGGCTGATGAAAAACTGCCGGGCTTGGCTGTAGTGATCGGCGAAGCTCTCTGGCCTGACCTGCAGCTTTTCGCCGGCCTCCTGCGAGGGGAAATGAGGGTAGCCGCGCTCTGGACTCTCGCGCGGGCCGCCGCCTTCAGCCCAGCTATTTGGCTCGTAGTTCACGCGCCCGACCGGGTTCTTCATCGCCATGTGCCCGTCCTGCTGGAAATGGGCCATCGGGCACCGGGGCGCATTGATCGGAATGTGGGTGAAGTTCGGGCTGCCCAGCCGCTTCAACTGAGTGTCGAGGTAGGAGAAGTTGCGCCCCTGGAGCAGCGGATCGTTGCTGAAGCCGATGCCCGGCACGACGTTCTGGGTGCAGAAGGCGACCTGTTCGGTTTCGGCGAAGAAGTTGTCGACGGTGCGGTCCAGCACCATCCGGCCGACGACGCGAATGGGGATCTGTTCCTCGGGGATGATCTTCGTCGGATCCAGGACATCGAACTCGAAGGCCTCGGCGAAGGCATCGTCGAACAACTGCACGCCGAGTTCCCACTCGGGCGGCGAGCCGCTGTTGATGGCGTCCCACAGATCCCGGCGGTGGAAGTCGGGGTCCGCGCCGTTGATCTTCACCGCCTCGTTCCACATCACCGACTGCAGGCCGAGCTTCGGGCGCCAGTGAAACTTCACGAAGGTCGAAGCGCCCTCCGCGTTGATGAAGCGGAAGGTGTGGACCCCGAACCCGTCCATGAAGCGGAACGAGCGTGGGATCGCCCGATCCGACATCACCCACATC
>JAEXKM010000024.1 GCA_023445705.1 Pseudomonadota bacterium | reverse complement strand
CCGTCCGGGCGCTGCGCCGCGGCGATCGCCTGGACCGCGCCGCGCAGGTCGCCGAGGGCGGCGCTCGCGCGGCGGCGATCGACGGCGGCGCTCATGACGCGGCCTTGCGGAAGTAAAAGGCGACGCTCTTGCCCATCAGCGGCGCGGTCATGGCCTCCAGGGCGCGCGTCAGCCAGGGCCGGTCCAGCAGGTCCCAGACCAGGAAGCGGTGATAGAGCTTCACCAGCGGATGGTCGTCGCGCCGGTCCCAGAACGCGCACTTCAGCCACCAGTAGGGCGAGTGCAGGGCGTGGGCGTAGTGCTTTCCAAGGGGGCGATAGCCGAGGGCGGCGATCTCTTCGCTCAGAGCGGCCTCGCGGAAGATGCGGATGTGACCGCCCGGCTGGTCGGCATAGCCGCCGGGGCCCGACGCCAGGGCCCAGCAGATGCGTTCCGGCCAGGCGCGCGGCACGGTGGGCGTGAAGACGCCGCCGGGCTTCAGCACGCGTGTGATCTCGGCCAGGGCCTTGGGATAGTCGTGCAGGTGCTCGAGCACCTCCGAGCAGATCACGACGTCGAAGGCGTTGTCGGGAAAGGGCAGGCGATAGGCGTCGCCCGACAGCACCGCGCTGACC
This sequence comes from Pseudomonadota bacterium, assembly GCA_023445705.1. Lineage (GTDB taxonomy): Bacteria > Pseudomonadota > Alphaproteobacteria > Caulobacterales > Caulobacteraceae > Phenylobacterium. Next base: position 13,469 of record JAEXKM010000024.1, on the reverse strand, counting down.
GCGCCGGGCTCACCGCCGTCGAGCGTGGCCAGACCATCGCGCGCCTTGGCGAGCGACCGCAGGTCGAGGTCCAGGCCGACCACATTGGCCTTGCTGAGCATGTGGACGCCGTGCACGTGGCGGCCCTCACCGCAGCCGAGGTCGAGCACCCAGTCGCCGGCTTTGAGGTCGAGATCTTCAAGGCGGACGGTCAGCATCGGCGTTCGATCGCTCGCAGCAGGACGTCCTCGTAGGCCCGGGCCGCCCTGGTCCAGGACAGGCGCTCCTGCGCGCGCTTCAGGCCCGCGCGGCTCATCTCGGCCCGCTTGGCGGGATCGCTCAGCAGTTGGCCGATGGCGGAGGCCAGGGCGGCGGGATCGCCCTTCCGCACCACGACGCCGGCCTCGCCGACCACCTCGGGCAAGGCGCCGCCGTCGGTCACCACGACCGGCGCGCCGCAGGCCATCGCCTCCGCCGCGGGCAGGCCGAAGCCTTCGTATAGGGACGGCGTCACGCAGATCGTCGCCTGGGCGTACTGAGCCACCACCTCGTCGCGGGTGAGATTGCTGATGAACTTGACCCGCTCGGCCAGGCCAAGGCTCTCCAGCAGGTTCCTGGTGGGCCCCTTGCGTAACGTGCCGATGACGATGAGCTCGAGTTCGGGCCAGGTCTTCAGCAGCTCGGCATAGGCCTCGATCAGGTAGCGGAGGCCTTTCAGCGGCACATCGGCGCTCGCCGTGGTCAGCAAGCGGAGGCTATCGCGAGGTATCTGGGGATTTGGGCGGAAAACCTGCTGATCGATACCCAAATGTATGACCGAAACGGCCTCCTGCCGAACGGCCAGACATTCCGCCACGTCCCGCGCGCTGGCTTCCGAAACCACGATCACGTCGTCGAGTTGCGGCGCCACCTTTTCCTGCATGGCGAGGAAGCTGTACCAGCGGCGTTTCAGCCAACGCATGCTGGCTTTCGGCTCGGCCGCCAGCGCCAGTTCCAGGTCGCGGCGGATCGGATGGTGGATCACCTCGACCACCGGCAGGCCGGCCTGCTGGATCGCCAGCAAACCTGACGAAAGCGACTGGTTGTCGATCACCACGTCATAGTCAGCGCCATGCGCCCGCAGGTATTTCGCCGCGCGGCGCCCGAAGCTCCACGGCTCCATGAACTTGCCGCTGATGTGGCCGAAATACTCGGCGGTGTCGGTCCAGCTCTTGAGGTGCCGCCAGCGCAGGGCGCGCTGGCCGTTGTGCGGTTGGGCGTAGAGGTCGAGCGAGGGCAGCTTGATCAGGCGCACGCCCGGGCTCAGCACCGGATAGGGCGGTCCGGAAATGACGTCGACCTGGTGTCCAAGCTCCGAAAGCGCCCGCACGGCCTCGGCCAGATACACGCCCTGGCCCCCGACCTTGGGGTCGGACCGGTACGAGAGGAAGGCGATGCGCAACGGCCGCGCAGCCGCACGCGCCGGGGCGGCGGGCGAGGTCGTCTGATCTAGGAAAGCCTCGGCTTCCAGGGGCAATGCGGCTTCCTCGCGGCTTGGCCCTGTCGAGCCGTTCGATCGCAGATAGCATGGACAGCGCAGGTCTCGTCCACCCAAGTTCGAGACCAAGCGAGCCGACGAGGCGTTATTGCGTCAAAGGAGAACCTCCCATGGCGCGTGTCGTCGGAATTGATCACCTGGTCATCAGGGTCAGCGACTTCAAGAAGTCCAAGGCCTTCTATCAGAAGCTCTTCACGTTTCTCGGCTTCGAGATCCTGGGGGACTACGAGGACACCATCGGCTGGACGAACGGGCAGACGCGCTTCTGGATCGGCCAGGCGGACGCAGAGGGGCGCAAGCGGTCCTATCGCATTGGCGACATTGGCTTTCACCACTACGCCTTCGAACTGCGCAGCCGCGCCGACGTCGACGAATTGCAAGCCTTTCTGAGCGGCGAAGGGGTCGAGATCGTCGATCCCGCGGGCGAGTATTACGAAGACTATTACGCCGTGTTTTTCCTCGATCCCGACGGCCTGAAGCTGGAAGGCATGAAGTACGGCGAACGCTCCGGCGAAAACCCCGCCAAAGCTTGAGGGATGGAACCGGCCTGGGGCTGCGCCGCTCCCCTTGGCATGCAGCTCATCGCCTTCGCCACCGACTATGACGGGACCCTGGCACATCACGGACAGGTCGACGCCACGACGATCGAGGCCCTGGAACGGCTCAAGGCTGCCCGGCGCAAGTTGGTGATGGTGACAGGCCGCGAGTTGCCGGATCTGCAACGGGTCTTCGATCGCCTCGACCTCTTCGACCTGGTCGTGGTCGAGAACGGGTCGCTGCTCTATTTCCCGCAGAGCAAGGAGGAGAGACTTGTCGCCTCAGCGCCGCCGCCCGAACTTGTGGCGGCGCTCGAAGCGCGCGGCGTCGCCCCGCTGTCGGTGGGCCGAGGCATCGTGGCGACCTGGGAGCCGAACGAGACCGCCGTGCTCGAAGCGATCCGCGAACTCGGGCTCGAATGGCAGATCATATTCAACAAGGGGGCGGTGATGGTGCTGCCGCCCGGCGTGAACAAGGCGACCGGCCTGCAGGCGGCGCTGGAGGCCTTGAAGCTGTCGCCGCTCAATGTGGTCGGCATAGGCGACGCCGAGAACGACCATGCCTTCCTCTCGGCCTGCGGATGTTCGGTGGCTGTCGCCAACGCGCTGGACGCGGTGAAGGAGACAGCGGACCTAGTGGCGGCGTCGGACCATGGCGCCGGCGTGGTGGAAGCCATCGATGCGATGCTGGCCGAGCCCTCCGAGCTTTCGAGATCGGCCGCCGAACGACGTCGCATCTCCATCGGCGAAGGCGACGTGGCCACCATCGGAGCGGGACGGGGCTCGGTGCTGATCGCCGGCTCGTCGGGCTTCGGGAAATCCACCCTGGCCACGGCCCTGCTCGAGAAATTGCAGGCTCAGGGTTTTCAGCTCTGCGTGCTGGACCCTGAGGGCGATTACGACGACCTAGAGGGCGCGGTGGTGATCGGCGACGCCAAGCATGAGCCGGTGATCCACGAGGCGATAGACATGCTTGAAAAGCCTGACGCCCGGCCGCTGTCGGTGAACATGCTCGGCCTCAAGGTCCAGGACCGGCCCGACTTTTTCCGCGAGATGGTGCTCAGGGTCTGCGAGTTGCGGGCGCAGACGGCGCGGCCGCATTGGCTGCTGGTCGACGAAGCGCACCACATGCTGCCGGCCGGCGGCGAGGGGCTGCCCGCCGATCTCGGCTCGGCCATCCTGGTGACCGTGCATCCGGACCAGATGGCGCCGGAGGCGCTGGAGGCGGTCAACGTGGTGCTTGCGGTCGGGCCCAACGCCGGCGAGGTGATCGAGAGCTTCTGCGGCGTCCTGGGCCTTACGCCCCCGAGCTTCGAAGCGCCGCCGGCGGAGGACATGGTGCTCTTCTGGGATCGGCAGGCGGAGGTCGGACCGACCTGGGTGGAGGCCGACCGCCCGACCCAGGAGCACAAGCGCCATACCCGCAAATACGCGGAAGGCGAGCTCGGCGAAGACAAGAGCTTCTATTTCCGCGGCCCGGACGGAACGCTGAACCTGCGGGCGCAGAATCTCATGCTGTTCATGCAGATCGCCGACGGCGTCGACGACGCCACCTGGCTGCACCACCTGCACCAGGGGGACTATGTCCGCTGGTTCCGCGAGGCCATCAAGGACGACGACCTCGCAGATGAGGCTCAGTCGTTGCAGGACGGCCAGGACGCGGCCATGACCCGGGCGGCGATGCGCGAGCTCATCGAGCGCCGCTACACCGCCCCGGCCTGAGCCTAGGTCGACTGTGTCGTGTCCGGCAGACCGAGGATGCGCTTGGAGATGATGTTGTTCTGGATCTCGGCCGAGCCGCCGTAGATCGACATCGCCTTGCCGGACAGCCAGCTCCGCACGGTCTCGATCTCCTCCGAAGAGAAGCTCTCGCCGTCCCAGCCCAGCCCTTGCGCGCCCATGACTTCGACCAGCAGTTCGGAGCGGGTCTGCGAGACATTGGTCGCGGAGTTCTTAAGGACCGAGGCGGCGTTGGTGGCGCCGCCGGCGCCCTTCGCCTCTGCCGCCGCGCGGGCCAGGGTGAGGCCGTGGGCGCGTGCGTCCATCTGGTGCTGAGCGATCCGCGAGCGCAGGTCCGGATCGGCGATGCGGCCGCCGGCGTCGACCTCGACATAGCGCTTGGCGATCTCGTGCAGCGGCGTGGCCTTGCCGCCGGAAGAGACGCCGGTTTGGCTGGCGCGTTCGTGCTGCAGCAGGCGCTTGCCGACGGTCCAGCCGCCGTTGAGCGGGCCCAGCAGCGCATCCTTTTCGGCGCGCGCCTCGGTGAAGAAGGTTTCGCAGAACGGCGAGGCGCCGGCGATCAGCTTGATCGGCCGCGTCTCGATGCCCGGCTGATGCATGTCCACCAGCATGAAGCTGATGCCTTCATGCTTCTTGGCGGTGGGGTCGGTCCGCACGAGCGCGCCGCACCAGTCCGAGTACTGGGCGCCTGAGGTCCAGATCTTCTGGCCGTCGATCTGCCAGTGGTCGCCGACATCGACGCAGCGCATCTGCAGCGAGGCCAGGTCCGATCCCGCGCCCGGCTCCGAATAGCCGACGCACCAGCGGACGTCGCCCCGGACGATCGGCGGGATGTGCTTCTGCTTCTGCTCCTCGGTGCCGTAGTCGAGGATGGTCGGGCCGATCATGGTGACGCCCATGCCCGCCATCAGCGGGTTGAACGCGCCGGCCTTGGCCATTTCCTGTTGCAGAACCCGGGCCTGCTGGGGCGACAGGCCGCCGCCGCCGTATTCCTTGGGCCAGGTGGGCGTGCCCCAGCCCTTGGCGCCCATCCGCTGCTTCCAGAGCCCGATGTCGCCGGTCGGAGCCGGGCCGTCCATGAGCTGGGCGGCGATGCCGGTCTGGCCCCGCAGGGAGGCCGGGAAGTTCTCTTCCAGCCAGGCGCGGGCCTCGGCGCGGAATTCCTCAAGCTCGAGGTCGCTTCCAAAATCGGCCATCTCGGCTCTCCCGGCGTCTCTTCTCGTGAATCTCGCCGGCATTAGGCCTGGTTCACGTTGCGGGAGGCAAGCGGGGCCTCGTCAGTGCCCCGAACCGGGAGCCGGCGCGCGCTTGGGGCGTGGCGCCAGCCAGATCGTGCTCGCTGCGACCACGAAGACCCCTGCGGTGATCAGGAACATTTCGTTGGTCGACAACATGACGGCTTGCGACTGCACCAGGCCCTCGAGCTGTCGCAGCGCCTGATCAGGCGTGAAGCCCTGGGCGATCATCTGGTCCATGGCGCCCTGGGGCTGGTTTAGCGCGCCGACCAGTTCGGTCCGCTTGGAGCTGGCGGTGTTCTCCCAGCCGGTGTTGATCAGCGAGGTCGCGAAGGCGCCGGCCACCACCCGAAGGAAGTTGGCGATGCCCGCGGCTGAGGCGGTCTCTTCCGGATCCACGGCTCCCAGCGCGATGCTCTGGGTGGGGATGAAGAAGAACGGCATGGCGAAGCCCAGGAAGAGCTGGGGCAGGGCGATGGACATGAAGTCGGCGTTGGTCGCGAAGTGGGAGCGCCAGATGGCGATGCCGGCCATCCAGAATATGCCGAAGGAAACGAGGGCGCGCGGGTCGCGCTTGGCGACCTGACTGGCGACGATGGGCGACATGACCACCGCCAGCACCCCTTGGAAGGCGGCTGCGTACCCGGCCCAGGTCGCCGTGTAGCCCATGTTGGTTTGCAGCCAGAGCGGGATGAGCACTACGGTCCCGAAGAAGGCGCCGAAGGTGAGGGCCAGTGTCAGCACGCCGATCGAGAAGCCTCGGTGCCGGAAGACCTTGAGGTTCACGATCGGGTTTTCGGTGGTCAGTTCCCAGATCATGAAGACCGCGAAGCCCACGGCCGCGACGATCGCCAGGACGATGATGAGCGGCGAGGAGAACCAGTCATGCTCCTTGCCAGTGTCGAGCATGGTCTGCAACGCGCCGACCCATAGGATGAGCAGGCCAAGGCCCACATAGTCGACCGGCACGTGGCGGGTCGCTTCCTGGCGGCTGATCAGGGCGCGATAGGCCAGGAAGGCCACGCCGAAGGCCACCGGGATATTGATGAAGAAAATCCAGTGCCAGCCGATGCTGTCGGAGATGGCGCCGCCGAGGATCGGCCCGGCGATCGGTCCGACGACGGTGGTCATGGACCAGATGCCCAGGGCCTGGGGCGCGCGCTCCTTGGGAAAGATCTGCAGCAGCAGGGTCTGGGACATCGGCATGATCGGGCCGCCGCACAGTCCCTGCAGGATACGGGCGAACACCAGGAAGCCGAAGGTTGGCGCGATGCCGCAGAGGATCGAGCAGACGCCGAAGCCGACGAGACCGAAGACGAAGACCTTAACCGCGCCGAACCGCTGGGCGAGCCAGCCGGACAGCGGGACGGTGATCGCCTCGGCGACCGAATAGGAGGTGATGACCCAGGTGCCCTGGCTGGGCGAAACCGCCAAGCCGCCGGCGATGTGCGGTACGGCGACGTTGGCGATGGTGATGTCGAGCACCACCATGAAGTTGGCGAGGCCCAGCAACAGCCCGGCCAGCAGCAGGGGCACGCCCGTCAGGGGCGCGGGGGTGGATTGGGCCTGGCTCACCGGCCGCTCCTATTGCTTGGAGACGTCGATCACGGCGTCCATGGAGAGACCCACGCGCAGCGGGTGCTCGGCGAGTTCCTTGGGATCCAGGTTGATGCGGACCGGAAGCCGCTGGACGACCTTGATCCAGTTGCCGGTGGCGTTCTGGGCCGGGATCAGGGCGAAGGCCGAGCCGGTGCCCCCGGCCATGCCGGCCACCTTGCCGTGGAACTTCACGCTCTTGCCGTAGAGGTCGCTTGTCAGCTCGACGTCCTGGCCCGGACGGACCTTGCGCAGCTGCACTTCCTTGAAGTTGGCGTCCACATAGGCGGCCTGGATCGGCACCACGCTCATGACTGGCGCGCCGTTGGCGATCTTCTGGCCGACCACGGCCTGCTTGCGGGCGACGACGCCGTCGACAGGCGAGCGGATGGTTGTGCGGGAAAGGTCCAGTTCGGCCTGGGCCAGGCGCGCGCGGGCGCTGGCGACTTCAGGGTTCGACTTGGCGTCCGCGCCGGCCACCAGGGCGTTGGCGGCCTTCTGTTGGCCGACGCTCTGGGCGGCATTGGCCTTGGCTTGGGCGAGGCCCGCCTGGGCCGCGCTCAGTGCGGCCTTGGCCGCCTGGAAGCGGTTTTCCGCCTGGGTCAGTTCATCGCCGGAAACGGCGCCCGAGGCGGAGAGATTGCGACGGCGGCCGTATTCGACCTCGGCCCGTGAGAAATCGGATCGCGCGCTGGCGAGCTGGGCCTCGGCCCGGGCGATGTCGGCGTTGCGCGCGGAGGTCTGGGCGGCCAGGGCCTCGTCATTGGCGAAGTACTGACCCACCCGGCGTTCGGCCTGACCAAGCTCGGCCCGAGCGCGCTCGACGGCCAGTTGGTAGTCGGCCGGATCGATCACCGCGAGCACCTGGCCCTTCTTGACCATCTGGGTTTCGCTGACCGGGGCGGCGACGATCTGGCCGGCGACCAGTGCGGTCACCTGGGCGGTGTCGGCGTTCACATAGGCGTTGTCCGTCGAGACATGCCGCGAACCGATGAGCAGCCAGTACACGCCCCACAGCACCACGGCGCCGACAATGACGGCGGCGAGGATCGTGAGCGCGCGCTTGCGGCGTGCGCCGTTGTTATTGGCGCTGGCCTCGGCGGCCGCGGGCGGGTTGGCGGCTGCCGCCGTCGGCTGAGGATGCGATCCGATGTCGTCGGGCATGAGAGAGGGCCTATTCCGGGGGAGGACGGAAATTTCTTATTGGGGTCAGGCGGTGCGGAAACCGCCGCCCAGGGCGCGGACAAGGGCCGCGTCGAGCATTAGGGCGCGAGCCTCCAGGTCGGCGGCGGCCCGGCGCTGGAGGATGACGGCGTTCTCGGCGGTCAGAACCGAGGTGTAGGAGTCGAGGCCGCCCTCGTAGCGCATGCGGGCGATACGATAGGCCTCTTCGCCCTTGGCGAGCGCCTCGCGTGCGGCGGCCAGCCGGACGGCCAGGGCGCGTTCGCTGACGGCGGCGTCGGCGACTTCCTTCAGGGCTTGAACCAGCGTCGCGTCATAGGAGGCGACTGCGGCGTCATACTCGGCGCGGGCGCCGCGATAGGCGCCTGACAGCCGGCCGCCCTGGAAGATCGGCAGGCTGACGGCCAGTCCGGCCTGGCCGATGTCGGAGCCCGACTTGGTCAGCAGGTCCAGCCCGAGCGACTGGGCGCCGATGAAGGCCGCGAGGTTCACGTTCGGATAGAAGTCGGCGTGCGCGACGTCGATGCGCTTGGCCGCGGCCTCGGCCCGCAGGCGGGCGGCCTGGAGGTCGGGGCGGCGGCCGAGCAGGTCGGCGGCGAGGTTCTGGGGAAGACCGAATTCACGGTCGGGATTGGCGGTGGGCCGGGTGATCGCCAACCCGCGGTCGGGACCTGCGCCCAGCAGGGCGGCGATCTGATCGCGCGCCAGGCCGATCTCTTCATGGGCCGCGGCCAGTTCCTGATTGGCGCTGGCGAGGGCCGCCTCGGCCTGCTTGAGCTCGCCCTGGTTGGCCGCGCCGTTGACGACGCGCTCGGCCACCAGCTTGCGAGTGACCTCACGATTGGCCCTAGCCTGCTCGGCGGCCTCGGCTTCTGAGAAGGCGCGGTTGAGTTCGGCGTAGGATGAGACGACCGCGGTGGTCAGGACGAGGCGGGCCTGGGCGGCGTCCATCTCGACGGCGACGGCTTCGGAAGTCGCCGCGGCCAGGGCGCTGCGATTGCGGCCCCAGATGTCCAGGTCGAAGCCCAGGTCGAGGGTTACGCGGCCAGTGTCGTTGTAGCCCTTGGGCACGAAGTCGGCGGGAATGCCGTTGTTGTAGCTCTGCTTGGTTTCGGCGGCCTGGGCGTTGAGCGCCGCCGAGGGCAGGGTGGCGGCCCGGGCCTGTTGGGCTCGCGCCTGAGCGGCGCGCAGGCGCGCCTGGGCCTGGACGAGGCTGGGAGAGCCCGCCAGCGCTTCGTCGATCAGGCCGTCGAGCTGGCTATCGCCATAGCCCTTCCACCACTGATCGTTCGGCCACTCCACCGGGGCGGCGGTGAAGCTTTGGGTTGCGGCATAGGCCTGCGGCGGCCGGACCTGTGGGGGGGCGCCCAGGTTCGGCACAGCAGCGCAGCCCGCCAGGAGGAGGGCCGCCATCGAAGGGGGGAGGATCAGGCGGGCCATGCCGCGTCTCGCACTGGGTTAAAACTGGATACGGCTGGAAAACCGTACGGTACGGTCATATGTTCCGGGTGCTGGACGGCGTCAAGTAGGAACCGTACAGGATGGTCAGAAATGGGAGGACGAAACGGTGAGCGCAACTGGCTCCAGCCGGCGCGAGGAACGGCGCGACGAGCGACGCGACCTCATTCTGGACGTCGCTCGCGATTGTTTCCTGGCGGAGGGTTACGCCGCCACCTCGATGTCGACGATCGCCGTCAAGCTCGGCGGTTCGAAGGGCACCCTCTACAACTACTTCAAATCGAAAGAGGAACTCTTCGCCGCGGTCATGCAGCGCCAGTGCGGCGCGCTGGCGGAAACCCTATTCGACGTGGCCCATGACGGGGATACCCCACGCGAGCGGTTGGAGCATTTCGCCGACAGCTTCCTGCGCCTGCTGCTGACGCCGGAGTCGCGCGGCATCCACCGGCTGGTGGTCGGCGAGAGCGAGCGGTTTCCCGAGCTCGGCCAGCTTTTCTATGACCTCGGCCCGCGAGTGCTGCTGACCAAGATCGGCGGCTATCTCTCGGACCTGATGGACCGGGGCATTCTGCGCAAGGCAGATCCTTTCATGGCCGCCCAGCAGTTCAAGGACCTGGCGATCTCCGGCGTGTTGCAGCCGCGCATCTGGGGCGTGATCACCGAGGACATGACCGGCGAGGAGATGGAGCTCCAGGTCCGTCAGGCCGTCGACACCTTTCTCCGCGCCTATCGTCCGGACTAGGCGGGGCGCACCTCTCCCAGGTCGGCGAGGATCGGACAGTCGGGCCGGTCGTCGCCCGCGCAGCACCGGGAGAGTTGGCGCAGGGTGTCGGCCATGGCCTGCATCTCGGCGATGCGTCCGTCCAGGTCGGCCAGATGCCGGTCGGCGATGGCCTTCACCTCGCGGCTGGGGCGGCCGCGATCTCGCCATAGAGACAGCAGCTTGGTGATCTCGGGCATCGAGAAGCCCAACGAGCGGGCGCGGCGGATGAAGCGCAGTTCGTTGACCTCGCGCTCGTCGTACTCCCGGTAGTTGGATTCCGTGCGGGCCGAGGGCCGCACCAGCCCGATCTCGTCGTAGTAGCGGATCATCTTGGCGCTGACGCCTGAAGCCCTCGAGGCCTGTCCGATGTTCATGCGACACTCCGGGGTTTGAAACGCTTGAGACGAAGGGCGTTGGTGACGACGCTGACGCTCGAGAGCGCCATGGCGCCGGCCGCAGCCATCGGCGACAGCAGCAGTCCGAACGCGGGATAGAGCACGCCCGCGGCCACGGGGATCAGGATGACGTTGTAGCCGAAAGCCCAGGCCAGATTCTGGCCGATATTGGCCATGACTGCGCGGCTGAGCGCCGCCGCCGTCGCCACCGCGCGCAGGTCGTCGCGCATCAGGACCAAGTCGGCGCTTTCGATGGCGATGTCCGTGCCCGCGCCCATGGCGATGCCGACATCGGCTGCGGCCAGGGCCGGGGCGTCGTTGATGCCGTCGCCGACGAAGGCGATAGGGCCGAAGCGCTCGCGCAGGGCCTGGACCGCCGCGACCTTTCCGTCGGGCAGGACTTCGGCTTCGAATTCGTCCAGGCCGAGCTGGGCGGCGACGGCCTGGGCCGTGCGGTGATTGTCGCCGGTGATCATCGCCACCTTGAGCCCCATCGCGTGGAGCTCGCGCAGGGCTTGCGCCGTGGTCGGCTTGATCGGGTCGGCGACGGCCAGCAAGGCTGCAAGCTTGCCGTCCACCGCGGCGTAGATCGGGGTCTTGGCGGTGTCGCCGAGCTGTTGGGCCGCTTCGGCGAAGACAGCCGGTTCGAGTCCGAGCTGGCGCATCATCCGGTCCGAGCCGATATCGACGCGGCGGTCGCCTACGGTGGCGCTGGCGCCAAAGCCGGCCGCAGTTTCGAAGGCCGTCGCCTCCGCCACGGTCAGGCCGCGCGCTTTGGCCTCTGCGACGATCGCCAGGGCGATGGGGTGCTCGGAGCGGCTCTCGACCGCAGCGGCCAGGGCGAGGACTTCGGCCTCGGCGAAGCCATCTGCGAGGCGAATGTCGGTGAGGGCGGGGCGGCCGACGGTCAGGGTGCCGGTCTTGTCGAAGGCGACCACGCGAACATCGCGCAGGGCCTGCAGCGCCTCGCCCTGCCGGAAGAGGACACCCAACTCCGCGGCGCGGCCGGTCCCCACCATGATGGAGGTCGGCGTCGCCAGGCCCATCGCGCAGGGACAGGCGATGATCAGGACCGCTACGGCGTTGACCAGGGCGAAGGCGAGGGCCGGGCTGGGGGCGACGAAGAGCCAGACGGCGAAGGTCACCAGCGCCGCGCCGATCACCGCGGGCACGAACCAGCCGGTGACCTTGTCCACGGTGGCCTGGATGGGCAGCTTGGAGCCCTGGGCGGCTTCGACCATGCGGACGATCTGCGCCAGGACGGTGTCGGCCCCGACCTTGGCGGCGCGGAAGCGGAAGGCGCCCGCGCCATTCACCGTGCCTGCGACGACGCTCGATCCCACGGTCTTCTCGACCGGCACCGGCTCGCCGCTGATCATGGATTCGTCGACGAAGGAGGCGCCTTCGGTGATCTCGCCGTCCACAGGAAGGCGCTCGCCGGGGCGGACTGCGACCAGATCTCCGACCACGACTTCGGCGATCGGCACCTCGACCTCGCCGCCTTCGCGGACGACGCGCGCGGTCTTGGCCTGGAGGGTCATGAGCCGGCGGATCGCTTCGCTTGTCCGGCCCTTGGCGCGGGCCTCGAACAGCCGGCCAAGCAGGATCAGCGTGACGATGACCGCCGCAGCTTCGTAGTAGACGTGGTTGGCGCCGACCGGGAGCACCGAAGGAGCAAAGGTCGCGACCGCGGAGTAGGCGAAGGCCGCGGTGGTCCCCAGCACCACCAGCGAGTTCATGTCTGGCGCACCCCGCAGCAGGTTGGGGACGCCCTTGGCGAAGAAACGGCGGCCGGGCCCCAGCAGCACCACCGCCGCCAGAACAAAGCTCGCCAGCCGCCAGGGCTGCTCGCCGATGTTCGCTGCTAGCCAATGGTGCGCGCCCGGGATGAAGTGCCGTCCCATCTCGATCACGAACAGCGGCAGCGTTCCGGCGGCGGCGATGGCGAAGTCGCGCTGGAGGCTCCTGATCTCCTGCTCGCGCGCCTGGCTTTCACGGTCGGCCTGGGCGGCGGCGGCTTCCGGATCGATGGCCTCGGCGGCGTAGCCGGCCGCGCTGACGGCGGCGGCGAGCTTTTGTATGTCGGGCCCGCCGGCGAGCACGCGCACGTTGGCGCGCTCGGTCGCGAGGTTGACCTGCGCGTCCAGCACGCCGGGCACGCGGCGCAGGGCCTTCTCGACCTTGGCCACGCAGGAGGCGCAGGTCATGCCGCTGATCTTCAACTCGATGCGCTGGTCCAGCGGTTCGTAGCCCGCGCGGCGGATGGCCTCCAGCACGGCGGAGGTGTCGCCCTCGGGCGTCAGCTCCACATGTGCCCGCTCGGCGGCCAGGTTGACGTTGGCGGCCGCCACGCCGGGCGTAGCGCGGATCGCTTTCTCGACCCGTCCGACGCATGAGGCGCACGTCATGCCGAGCACCGGAATTTCCAATGGGGTCAGGACTTGATCGGACATTGGCCGGAACTCCGAAACTTCAGGACCCGGCTTAGATAAAGATTCCCATGATGGGAGGGTCAAGGGGCGGCAAACGACTTGACCCTCCCATAGTGGGAAGGTCCATCAGGGCCTTTCAAAGCGGAGGAAAGCCATGCAGTTCGCGGTCGAAGGAATGTCGTGCAGCCATTGCGTCCAGACGGTGACGAACGCCGTCAAGGGCGCCGACCCCGCCGCGCAGGTCGAGGTCGATCTCGACAAGGGCCTGGTTTCGGTGGTCGGCAGCGATCGCCGCGACGCTATCGCCGCGGCGATCGAGGAGGCCGGTTACGGCGTCAAGGCCGCCGCCTGACGGCTAGTAGCGCGGGCTGCCGTCTTCCCAGTAGTAGCGGCGGGCGCCGGGATCGTAGAAGTAATAGCGTCGCGCGCCTTCATCATAATATTGGCGGCGATTGACGTTGCTGTTGTTCTTGGGCGTCGTCGCCGCGCCGAGAGCGGCGCCGGCCGCGCCGCCGACCAGGGCGCCCGTGACCGAGCTGTCGACCGCTGCGCCGACGGCGGCGCCGGCCAGGCCGCCAGTGGCGGCGCGTTGGGTCACGGTGGTGCCGCAGGCGGT